>JAFPKH010000428.1:0-14178 GCA_017424825.1 Treponema sp.
CCCGAACGCACGTGAAGCGGTCATGCAGCAGATTATGAAGGTCGCCGCAAACTTCCCGATTATCCGTTTTGATGCCGCCATGGTTCTTGCCAAAAAACACATCCGCCGTCTTTGGTATCCGGAGCCGGGTCATGGAGGAGACATAGCCACACGAAGCCGCTACTCAATGTCAACCCAGCAGTTCGAAGATGCGATTCCAAATGAATTCTGGCGTGAAGTCGTTGACCGATGCGCACAGGAGATGCCAGACACGCTTTTGCTTGCCGAAGCATTCTGGATGATGGAAGGATATTTCACCCGCACGCTCGGAATGCACCGCGTATACAACTCAGCCTTTATGAACATGCTCAAAAAGGAGGAGAACCAGAAATACCGCGACACCGTTAAGAACACAATCAAATTCGACCCGCAGGTTTTGAAGCGTTTCGTGAACTTTATGAACAACCCGGACGAAGAGACTGCCGTTGCACAGTTCGGAAAGGGAGACAAGTATTTCGGTGTCTGTACCTTGATGGTGACTATGCCGGGACTCCCGATGTTCGGACACGGACAGATCGAAGGATTTGAAGAAAAATACGGCATGGAATACACAAGGGCGTACCGCGACGAAACTCCCGACCAGTATCTTGTTGACCGCCACTGCCACGACATCTTCCCGCTCATGCACAAACGATACCTTTTCTCCGGCGTTGAGAATTTTCTTTTCTACGACGTGTGGAACCAGGGCATAGTAAACGAAAACATTTTCGCATACTCAAACAGCGCGGGCAACGAAAGGTCAATCGTTTTCTACAACAACAAATACGAGCGCGCAGCAGGATGGATCCGCCAGTCATGTGAATACGCAATCAAGACAGGTTCCGGTGAAGGCGACGTAAAGATGATGAGCCGTTCGCTTTCAGAGGGCATGGGTCTTACAAAGGGCAAAGACAATTTCATGATTTTCCGCGAGCACAAGTCCGGTCTTTGGTATGTAAGGTCCAGCGATGACATAATCGAAAACGGAATGTTCGTTTCTCTCAACGGATTTGAATATCAGGTTTATCTTGACGTGCATCAGGTTACTGACGGTGCGGAAGGAAAATTCGCAAAGCTCAACGAACTTTTGAACGGTTCCGGTGTTCCTGATCTTGAAGTTGCATGGCAGGAATACAAGTACAAGGAGCTTTATGCCGCGCTTGAAAAATTTGCTTCCCCGGAAGTCATCGAAAAGCTCACGAACCTTCTTACTCCTGTTGCCGTCCTTAAATCCAAGAATATAGAGCAACCTAAGCTTGAGGAAGTTTTCAAGGAAGTCAAAAAGAACGCCATTGCATATTACGAGCTTGAAGCAAAATTCGCAGCAGGTGCCGTAGAACTTGCAAAGGCAGAAAAAGAGCTTGCAAAAGAAAAATCCTTGAAGACAAAGCCGGCCGGAACCCAGAAGGAATCAAGGGTAAACAAAAAATCTGCGGAAGCTACGCCGGAAAAACGCTATCTTGCATTCTGCCGCCAGATGGAATATCTTTCTTCAACTATGGCAGCGGCCCAGGGCGTTTCAGCTGATTCTGCAGAAGTGTCAGGAGGAACGCACTACAGGGTTTCTGCATCGGCACTGAAAATGGATCAGGAAAACCTTGTTTACGACGGATTGATCATGCACAAAAATTCTGCGGAAATACTCTGCTGCTTTGCAATGGTTTCAAGCGCCGGAAAAGAAAACTGCCTGAACTGGGGATATGACAGAAAGCTTGCGCAGATTCTTGACAGGGCAGGAATCAGGGGCAATGAAATCCGCAATATATTCAGGAGCCTCTTCATAATGATGAAAGTCCGCGACCTGAATTTCGGAGCCACAGGATTTGCAAAGTCAACAGAAGAAACTGCTCGCATACTCGTCGAAGGCCCGGATTCATTCCTTTTGACCGGAGCAAACGATTTCAACGGAGTCCGCTGGTTCAACAAGGAAAAAATGGACGACACTCTCTGGTATGCATTCGCCGCAATCACGATGTACAGCCCGAGAAATCAGCGAGAGCAGATTCACCGTCTGATCAAGACGCTTTCTGCAGCAAAGGAAAGGGCAGAATACAAGTGTGCCAACTTCCTTGAAGCACTTATTCCCGAAAAGAAAACAACGAAGAAAAAGCCTTCGGTAAAATCAAAGGCAAAAGAATAGACCGTCATTGCATGGGGCATAGGAAAACAATCTTTTTACAGACTGCTTGTCCTATGTTCCGCAATGCATGGCAGCTTAGAAAATTCTCTGGAGATTCAGCGAATTCAATACGGTAGTCACGTAGTCCATGTTGTCCGGCGTGATTATCGGATTGTTTATGGCAAACGGTTTCTGGCTTGTTTCTATATTATCAGTCATTGCCGGCGTTTCACCTATGTTCCTCCGTATAAACGAAACGTCCTTCAACGGAGAATCCCTTGCAATCAGCACAACGGCAGAATCATCATCGTCGGTTATGTCACCGCGGAGCTTTGATGCAGCATATGCGGCGCTTGTTTCCTGATCCGCAAAATACTTGTATTTCATGAACAATTCTTTGCAGGCGTTGTCCGTTTCTTCTTTTGAAACCTGTGCAGGATAGACAAAGCTCCTGAGCATAAGAGAGTTTTCCTTGAACAGATTTTCCATTCTTTCCAGATTTGACGGATCTGCAGGATCAGCCGGAGTGCGTTTTTCAATGGGAACGAAGCTGTCGAGAATCTGGACATTGCCCTGTGCATCAAGTTTCAGGTTGTTGTCGGTCGGAAGTATAAATCCGTTGACCGGCAATGCGAGCTGCCAACCATAAAGCCCCGAAATCAGGTTGCCGTAGTTTCCCGCGCTCATTGCATAATAGATTGCACCGGCCACAAGTTTTTTTATCCTGGTGAAAGCAAATGTATAGAAAAATGTCTGCGGCAGGATACGACCGATGTTAGCTGTGTTTGCGACCGTAAGATGATATTTCCTCACTTTTTCCTGATCAGCAAAGATTTTCCTGACGATATTCCTGCAATCAGCTTCGGTTCCGTCAACTTCAATCGGATATATGTTTCCGCCGTTCCATGCCAAATCGCTTTCTTCAAGCCCGCAGATTTTGCCCTTAGGATAAAGAAGCACTGATTTTACGAGTTTTTTATTGCGCAAGGCCACTGCAAGGCTCGCACCCAGATTTCCCGTGGTCACATCGAGCAATATTGATTTTTCACCGTTGTACCTGAGTATGGTCTCAAGCGAAGCGGCAAGGTATGAAACCCCGAAATCCTTGAACGTGCCGGTCGGTCCGTGAAAAAGCTCCAGCACAAACAGATTCGGAGCAAGCTGCTTTACTTTCGGTTCAAAATCAAATGCCGTAGTCGCAATAGTTTCACAAATTATAGGGCTGAATTCCTTGTTTATAAGAGCCGATGTCAAAGTTCCGGCAAGGTTCGCGAATGAAGTGGTTTCATCTGCATATAAAATCCAGTTCCTCAAATCTTCCGTATCAAAAGGAACATAAAGTCCGCCGTCAGAAGGCATGCACCTGAGCAGAGCATCTTTAAATCCCACAGAATCTTTTCCATTTCTTGTACTTACAAAGCGCATTTATATCTCCCAAGGAAAAGTTTAACATTTTATGTAATTTTTTCAAGTAGAGGATCAGGAAAGCTGTAACCAAGCATAAAACCACAGCAAACCGAAATTCCCGAATTTTTTTTATAGGTTCCCATAATCGCGATTCTTTGCTATGCTAGAGCCGGGAGTAAGGGTTATGCAACATTCTGTATAAATATTGCTCCTAAGTTTAAGTTGGAGAAAATATGTCAGTAATTACACTTTCACATTTGAGCAAAGTTTATCCGCTGGGAAAACAGGATGTCATTGCCGTAAAAGACGTTTCATTTTCAGTTGAAAAAGGTGAATTTGCGGCTATTTCCGGACCGTCCGGTTCTGGAAAGTCAACCATATTGAACATGCTCGGTCTTATAGACATTCCGTCAGGAGGAGCAATAGACATAGACGGTATCAATGTGTATGAAGGAATAAACCTTGATGCCGCACAGGTAAAAAACACGAGATGGGCAGCCGATCCAAAGCAGAAAAAACTCCGCTCATCACTTCCTTCCAAGCTTGACAAAAGGATTACGGGTCTCCGCCGTTCACACCTTGGATTCATCTTCCAGACATTCAACCTGATTCCGGTTCTCAACGTCTACGAAAACATCGAATTCCCGCTTTTGATAAAACCAAAGAACAAAGAAGGCAGAAGCCCTGTGGATGATTTTTCAAAGGCACAAAAACGCGAGTGGATAGAATACCTGATTGAAAAAGTCGGTCTTACGGAATGGAAGGAACACAAATCAACCGAGCTTTCGGGCGGTCAGAGACAGCGTGTAGCCATTGCGCGTGCGCTCGTAACCAAAGCCCCCGTCATACTTGCCGACGAACCAACTGCAAACCTTGACTCAAAGAACAGCGGCCAGATTCTTTCGCTCATGAAAACCCTGAACAAAGACCCTGAGCTCCAGACAACATTTATTTTTTCAACCCATGATTCCAGAATCGTAACCATGTGCGACCACGTCATTCATCTTCTGGACGGCCAGATTACGAACGATGAGCATAAAGCCGGCTCTGACATTTACGGGGAGGCTCTATAACAAATGAAAGTAATTTTTCAGCTGGCTCTCCGCAACCTGAAAGAACACAAGGCGAAGTCTATCATCGTATCGCTGTTCATTATCTTCGGAGTGGCCATCGTAATTTTGGGAAACTCTTTCATAGAGTCCACGAACCGCGGGCTTGAAAAAGATTTCCGGGCAAACTACACGGGCGACATAACCATTTCAGCAACATTGCCGGACGGATGGAACGCAGACATATTCATGGCAAGAAGCGGCACTTTCGACGGCACTTTACCGCAGATTCCGGCACTTCTGGACATAGAAAAAGTCGAAAAACTTCTTGATGAAAGCGGCCTTATTTCAGGGCGCACAAGAATGATTTCAACCCGCGGAATAATGATGAAGGGCGATGAAATAGATTTGGCTTCCATAATGTCAGATGATTCGGTGAACATTGCAGACATCCCAGTTTTCATGATGTTCGCAGGCGAAGAGGATTCATATTTTTCTTTGTTCGGCGGACAGCACATAGTCGAAGGCAGCGGAATCGATTATTCATCAGATGAAAACCAGCTTTTGATTGACACAAAAATCAAGGACAGCTTCGAAAGATTTTTCAAGCAGACGCTCAACGTAGGCGACCAGGTGCTTGTTATGGGAGCAAACACAAACGGCGTAATCCGTGAAGCAAAGGTAGTCGGATTCTACACACCTGCAAACGAATACAGCGCAATGTTCCAGACAATCTACTGCAACCCGTCATTCGCACGCGCATTCGCTGACCTGACATACGGCTCCACTTTTGACGGCGGCATTGCAGAAGGCCTTGATGCAGATTTGTGGGACGCAACCGAAGAAGATTTGTTCGGCGATGATTTCCTTGACGGTGACATGGTGAGCGATGAAACCGAAACTTTTGTTTCAGCCGGCAACATAGATTTTGAAAACATCCTAGGCGACACTTCACTCCGCGATGAACTTAAAAAAACGGATGACGGAGCATGGCAGTTCGTACAGGCAAAATTCAAACCGACGGTCAACGTAAAAGAGACTGTCAAAAAAATAAATTCCATGTTCAAGGAGCAGGGAATCGAAGCAAAGGCAATGGGCTGGGAAACCGCGGCTGCATCATACACTATGACGGTTGCAGGAATCAACGTTTTCTTCAATATACTTGTCATTGTCCTCGCAACGGTTGTTTTCATAATCATTATGAACACCATGACGGTTTCCATCATGGAGCGAACGTCCGAAATAGGAACCATGCGTGCTTTGGGAGCGGAAAAATCTTTTGTACGGAAATTGTTTTTTACGGAAGCTTTGTCCATCACTGTCGTTTCTGCAATTCTCGGCGTAATACTTGGATTCATAATCATGGGAGTCGTAAACGGACTTGAACTCAGCGTAGGCGACAACCTGATTGCAAAAGTTATTTTGGGAGGCGGTCAGGTGCATTTCAGCCCAACTCCGTTTATTGTCCTCATTTCATTGGCAGGCGTTTTGGCAGGAAGCTTCTTGAGCAACATATATCCTGTGTCTTCTGCCCTTAAAATCACGCCGTTGAAAGCTTTGTCAAAGGGAGGCGAGTAATATGCAGCTTTTGAAGTTGGCTTTAAGAAATCTTTCACGCAGCAAAAGAAGAAACGTCATTCTGGGAGTCGCAGTTGCATTCGGATTTTTCGTTGTGACCGCAGTTGACGGTCTTACAAGCGGTGCAGTTTCAAACATCGAAGAACAGATTACCCAGATGATCGGAGGAACGGTCATCGTTGCAGGATATGAAAAATACAACAAGACCGAAGAATCAGCAGGCAGCCTGATCAGCAGCGACGTAGTTCCAATCATGCGCGACCATGATTATCTGATAAAAAAAGTGGATGATCTGGGAATCAAGTACAAGTACATTTCGCATTACACGAATTCAACCGGGCAGATTATATTCAACGGAAAAAAAGTCCTGACACAGACATACGGACGAGACTTTGAAACCGACAAGAGTTTTTTGGATTCTCTCCAGATTGTCGAAGGTGATTTTGAAAACCTGAAAACCCCCGGCTCGATCATAATCGGAAAGAACATGGCAGATTCCCTTAAAGTCCATGTCGGCGATACAGTCCTTTATTTGACGTCAACGATTTATGGTCAGAATGAAGTCGGAGAATTCACCGTCGGGCTTATCAACAAGGATTCAAGCTTCATAAGCGGAATGATGTGCTATGCGGACATTGAAAGCATCAACAAGCTGATCGGAATTCCTGAAGGCGGATACAATTATTTTTCAATTTACCTGAAAGACAAAAACCAGCAGAACAAAGTCGCACTGATTCTTGAAGATTCAATCAGGGCAGACGGAAAGAACGTTTCTGACCTTCGTCTTGCAAGAAAGACCAATCCTGACAACGTTGAAAAAGGCCTTAACAAACAGATGCTCGGTGAAGAAAACGCCTGGGAGGGCATAAAATATTTCGTCGAAAGCCTTAATGACGGAGCGCCGGCACTTAAAACGGCAATGAACGTCGTACATCTTGTAACAACGATCATCCTTATAGTCATTCTTCTGATCGTAATGGTCGGCGTTTCAAACACTTACAGGATGGTTCTTTATGAAAGAATCCGCGAGATCGGAACCATGCGTGCTTTGGGCATGACCGGAAAAGACACAGGTAAAACTTTCACCCTGGAAGCCATAGCATTGTGCATAATCGGAGCGGCGGCAGGATTCGTGCTTGCAATAATCCTCATGCTGATTCTCGGCATCCCGAAATTCTCAACTGAATCAGTTCAATTTTTGCTTCACAACGGCCACATGAGCTTCACGCTTTCGTTCGGTTCAATAGTGGTTCAGTATCTGTGCATGATTCTTCTCACGTCTCTTGCAGTGCGCGGAACTTCCAAAAAAGCTGCAAAGATGAGCCCGGCAGAAGCATTGCGTACTATAAAGTAACCAAACGGCATGCAGATTTGTTTTGCAATTGTAACCCAAGCTATAACATTTTTTTGGAGGAAACGATGAAATCAAAGATCAAATTTTTCGGTATTATGGCCGCTGCTTTTGTATTTTTTTCTGCATCAGCCTTTGCCCAAGTTGATTCAAAAACTGCTGAAAAAGCATACAAGCTTATGGAGCAGACCGATGAAATTCTTGCATACCACGGAGATTATTCAGCTACAATTTCACTGCTCATTCAGAAGCCCGGCAAAGCAGACCGCAGCTTGAAATACAAGGTTTTCCAGAGAACCGACAAAAACCTCATGACAATCGTCCAGCTTTTTCCTGAAGCAGACAAGGGCGTAGGATATCTGCGCGACGGTGACAACATCTGGGCTTATGACCCGATCAGCCGCAAGTTCACGCACTCATCTCTCAAGGATGCGCTCGGAGAATCAGACCTTAACGTAGATGACGTTGACCAAGGAAAAGAAAACTGGCGCAAGAACTATACGGTCGAAAAGTTTGAGGAAAGCAATCTTGGGAAATATCCTGTTTATGTCATAACGCTCAAGGCAAAGAATTCAGAACCTGCCTATGCACAGAGCGTATACTACATCAGAAAAGACGTTGCATTGGTTTTGAAAGAACAGGATTTTTCAGGCTCCGGCCGTCTTATGCGCACTATCCTTCTGCCTAAATACACAAAGGTTCCAGCAGGATACGTTCCGACGCAGATCATGGTAAGCGACGAGCTGAACAAAGGTGAAAACACCCAGGAAGTAATAACCGATCTTACCTTCGACAAGCTTCCCGACTCAATTTTTACAAAGGCATATCTTGAAGGATTGAACTGATGAAAAAAAAGTTCCCTTGCATTGCGCTTCTCGTTTTTTCCGCAGGCGCAGTTTTTTCACAGAGCACAGATTTTTCTGAGGAAGTAAATTCACTTGATGAAGAAAAATCCGTTGAATCTGAATTTTCTTCTGATTTCTTCAGCGGAACGGATGACGGTATATTCGGTTTTTCTGATGAAGATTTTTTCGGAAGCGCGGATGACGAGTTTTTTGAAGACGATGTCATTGAAGAACTAAAGCCTCTGGATGACAAGGCTTCTGCTTTGGCAAAGGGAACTCTTTTTGAAATCGGCAGCGTAAGGGTTGGAGGAAGCATCAGCACTACTCTTGCCCTTTCCACTCCGCTTTACCGCAATGACAGCAAAAACTTCGGCGAAAGGCTTTTGGACAGCAGAATCAAACCGGATGCCGGAGCCACTCTTTATATCGACGCACGCCCGACATCAACACTTAGGCTTTATACAAAATTCGGAATCTCCTATCCATATAAAGACACCGTCGCTTTTTCAATGAACGGAAACCAATCCGTAGATCCAGATTCCATAGACACAAGCAGTGCAGATCCTGATACAATAGACAGAATCACCGACTGGCTGAACGGAGCCGGAGTCACGGACATGGGGTCTCTTTTTTCTTTCGGGACACCCTCTTTTTCAATCGCAAACTGGCTTTATTTAAAAGAGCTTTTCACGGATTTTTCAATCGCAGACAGAGCGTTTTTCAGGTTCGGCCTTCACACTGTTTCATGGGGAGCAGGATTTTTCTTCAGTCCCGTTTCCGACATGATAAACACTTCTTCAATCGACCCGGAACATACCGATGCACAGGTTGACGGAAGCGTAAATCTAAGGACGCAGATTACATTCCCGGATTCGCAGAACTGTCTCTGGGTTTATATAGTTCCTCCGACAGCATCAAGCATGCCTTCTATTTCTACGCAGGAAGAATTGGACAACGCTTCAATGGATGAATATCTTGACGATGCAATGTTCCCCTATGTTTTGAAAGAAACTGCACTTGCCGCAAAAATGGACGTGGTTATTTCAAACTGGGAGCTTGGTTTCGGAGGAATATTCAAGTACAACAGCGCACCGAAACTTATGGCAACAGCCTCTGGAAGCATCATAAACGGAAAGGTTGGTGTTTTCGGCGAAGCTGTGTTGAGCTACGGAAGCCAGGCGCAGTGGAACGAAAGTTCTGAATGGACATCAAAAGATTTGATTTTCCAGGGAACAGTCGGCGCAATGTACATGTGGTCAGATCCGCAGATTACCCTCATGGCACAGTACTATTTTGACGGAAATAAAGATGACCATGAATATTCAACTTACGGAAACAACCTTGCCGCAACGGTCAATTATGCGAACATAGGAGGCTCGGAAATAAACGCGACGCTTTTCTGCCTTTTCTATTTAGGGAAAACAAACGTCTCAACTTTGAGCGAGGCAATGAGCCGTCTTTCTTCCGGTGCCTTTATGCCTTATGCCGGAATCATTTCTGCAAACGTAAGCTGGAGCCCGGTTTCTGCACTCTCAATTTCTGCAGGTCCCTACATCACATGGCTGGACATGACAAAAGCACCGGACGTTTCTTTGAGATTTTCAATCACCTTGGGCGGCGGAAAGTTTTAACGAAAGCTTAAGCGAAGCTTGACAAAAAAAAACTGCAGTATAAAATATACTTAAATATAAAAAAGCTTGTCAAAGCGGTAAATGACATGAGGAGGTTTTCATGAAAATTACAAAAGCACCTTTGAAGATTGCAGCATCCATTCTTGCAGCCTGCGGAGTTTCATGCGGATTTACAGCCTGCTACGGAATGCCAGTAAATTTCAATGAACTTGACGTCAACTTCCATGTAAGCGGTGACATTAATGGTGACGGCCTAAAAGAAGATGTTCCAGGAATACGCATAACGGAAAAATCATCATCACTCAAAGCCACGACCGGAACCAACGGAAATGCAGAAATCTTCAGTCCGTCTCCTGATTATGCAGAATTTGAAATCGAAGATGTTGACGGTCCTTCAAACGGAACTTTCAAGACAAGGGCATACAATCTTCCGAAAAATTTTGACGGCAACACGATTGAAATAGAGCTTGAGCGCGATACAGACGCTTGACCGGCATGAATCTTCCGTTCCGTCTAAAAAGATTCATTTTTCTCAAGTACAGGAAATCTGCAATAAAAAAACACCGCTTGGATTATCTTTTTTGGGAATGTACGTTGCGCTGCAATCTGAACTGCCTTCACTGCGGAAGCGACTGCACGAAAAAATCCGGTGAAAAAGAAATGCCCGTCGAAGATTTTGCAAAAGTCCTCGATGACATAAAAGAAAGAAATCCCGTAAAAAATCTGACGGTATGCATAACCGGCGGAGAGCCTCTTTTAAGAAATGACCTGGAGATTGCCGGACAAGAAATCATAAAGCGCGGATTCCGCTGGGGCATAGTGACCAATGCAATGCTTTTTACGAAAGAGCGTTTCATTTCTTTGCTTAATGCCGGAATGACATCTTTGAGCTTCAGCTTGGACGGTTTTGAAAAAGAGCACAATCACCTTAGGCAAAATCCGCAGTCTTTTGAAAAAGTAATTTATGCAATCAAGCTCGTGCGTGAATTCCAAGAAAAATATCCGGGGCGGCTTGTGTTCGACGTAATCACATGCGTGCACAAGGGAAACATAGAAATTCTTCCGAAGCTCAGGGATTTTTTAATAGATTCAGGAGTCAAGCGTCAGAGGATTTTTTCAATTTTTCCGGAAGGCCGAGCAAAACAAAATGACCTTTCCCTTACGCCTGCACAGTACAAGCAGCTCATGGATTTTATCGCAGAAACACGGGCATACAAAAACAAAGACGGAAAATCAATACAGCTGAATTATTCATGCGAAGGCTACCTTGGAAATTACGAACTGAAAGTCCGAGATTGGTTTTTCTTTTGCCGCGGAGGAATCAGCATCGGATCTGTCTGGTGCAACGGAAACGTAGGAGCATGCCTGAGCGTAAGATCTCCGGCACTCATTCAGGGAAACATCTACGAAGAAAAATTCATGGACATCTGGAACAACAGATTCCAAAACATGCGTGACCGCAAATGGATGAAAACCGGAAAATGCGCGTCGTGCAAAAAATGGAAATACTGTCTCGGCAACGGAATGCATCTGCACCAAAGTCTGACGGGCGAAGTTGACCGATGCAACTATGAAATCATAATGCAGGCAGAAAATCACATTTAATCATCAACGGAAGTCTTTTGATCAAACTCTTGAATCTCCGAGCGCAAAGTGTCTTCCAACGCTTCATTGAAACCTGTCAATGCAGAAAACGGCAGGAAGATTTTTGCACGCTGGGAAAGAGGCATCCGGTTTGGAAGAGAGCTTTCCGTCCACTCATAATTCAGGATGTTTGAGTATTTTTCATCGCGCTCATTTTCCGCAGATTGATTTGTACCGCTTGAATCTTTCATGCCTTGTGTCCTCCGATCTGGCTGTTTCTGTCAATTGTCGTTGCTCCTTCTTCAAGATCCGTTCCTTTTAATATTGCATTTTTCCCGAACTTCCTCATTATTTCAAGGCGTGCTTTTTGCAGACTGTCTTCTTTTTTCTGATTGAAGCCAAGCTCGTTTTCATCGAGCGAATCAAACAATCCGGGCTGGCGTTCGGACAAAGGTTTTACATCATTTGCCGTTATGTTTACCCGACGCACGAGCCACTTGGGATTGACGTTTTTTTCAAAAACTGCGACAAGGGCTTCGACTATCATCTTTGAAGAATTTGTTTCCGTTCCAAGTTGGGATGCTCCATGTGCAGGTTTCGGAACTTCGCGCCCATAATAATCGCGCACAACGTCGCCGTCAAAATCATTTTGACCAAGGCTTTCGACATCATAGCCTACATAAAGAGCGACCGAACTTGCAACAAGATTTTTCTTGAACAAATCCAGAGCCAAAAGCTCGGCCATTTCACGCACGATTATTTTTGCTTTTTCAAAATCATAAGGCTCATGTAGCACCTGTCCGCTTCCAAGGCTCTTCGTTTCGGATCTGTAGCTTTTTATATCTTTCATCCTGACCGGCTCTATTCCCCATGCGTGGTCAATCAGAATTTCCGCATCGATTCCAAACTCTTTATAAAGACGCTTCGGGTTTTTCAGCGACATGACGGCAACATCCCCCATCGTGCGGATAAAATATTTTTCAAGCCTGTGCGCCGTCTTTTTTCCGATGCGCCAAAAATCAGAAATCGGCTTGTGCGACCAGAGCTGCTTACGGTAAGACATAACGTCAAGCTCCGCAATCCTCACGCCGTCTTTATCAGCAGGAATATGCTTTGCAACGATATCCATGGCAATCTTGCTCAAATAAAGATTGGGCGCAATACCGGCAGTAGCTGTGATGCCTGTTTCCGAAAGAACGTCATGGATCACACGGACGGCAAGCTCATGTGCCGTAAGCTTATAAAAAGAAAGATAGCTTGTTGCATCAATAAAAACTTCATCAATAGAATAAACATGGATGTCTTCCGGCGCAAAATATTTCAGATACACATTGTAAATCCGCGTGGAATATTTTATGTAGAGAGCCATCCTTGGAACGGCAACAATGTATTCCAAATCTTTTCCGGTGCGTCTTTTGATTTCACGTGCCTTTGCCTCAACTTCAAAAAGCCTGCTCCTGCCGCTGAGTCCATATGCCTTGAGAGCCGGCGTGACCGCAAGACAAATGGTTTTGCTGGTACGGCTCTTGTCCGCAACTACAAGCTTTGTGGTAAGCGGATCCAGATTACGTTCCCGACATTCAACTGAGGCATAAAAAGATTTCAAATCAATTGCAATGTATGTTTTGTCCGGCATAAAACTACAAGGTCTGCATTTTTGCTTTCAATCACCAGCACCCACAAAAATCTCATCTCAAAAAATAAGTCTTCATAATTCCTTTGCCTTTGATTTCCATTTCAACCGGCACGGAATAATCGATGGCATCTTTTGTGAGCGTCATTGTATTTTCTGAAACATGGATTCTGGATGTTTCTCCGGAGCTTTCCATGCGGCTTGCGACGTTCACCGTGTCACCCCAAATGTCATAGACGAATTTTGTTTTTCCGATAACGCCGGCGATAAGGTTTCCGCTGTTGATTCCTATCCTCATAAAAAGTTTTACGTTGCTTGACGCATTGAAATCTTCAATGTCCTGTAACATTCCCCGGGCAAAATTGATCAGTGCGAGCGCGTTCTTTTCCGCAGATTCATTTCCAAAAAGCCCTGCGGCGGCCATATAAGAGTCACCGATCGTCTTGATTTTTTCAATGCCCTCACGTTTGGCACGGACATCAATGCGCGAATAGAGCGAGTTAAGCGCACCGACAATCGTAGCGGCATCAAGAGTGCTTGTTATTTTTGTAAAACCGACGATATCGGCAAAAAGCACGGAAGCGTTTTCAATCTTGTCGGCAATCTTTGCGTTCTTGTCCATGGCAAGCCGTTTTGCAACTTCTTCAGGGAGAATGTTCAAAAGCAGTTCTTCAGAACGGTTCTTTTCTTCCTGGAGTTCCTTCGTGCGCTCCTTAACAGTGTCTTCAAGCTTTCTGTTTTCTTCCTCAATGCGGATAATTTTTCCTTCCGTAAATGAAATCGTGATCGAAATGACAAAAAGAACCGCAAGCAGAATAAATACGATGTCAAACAAAATATACGACAAAGGCTTTACGACGCTTTCATAAGTGAAAACAATTTTTGAATCCAGCGGCGAAAAATCTGCCGGAGAATACATGATGCAGCCGAAGCCAAGGTTTTTAAGCGGAGTGACTTTGTAAA
>JAFPKH010000052.1:0-4038 GCA_017424825.1 Treponema sp.
ACTACCATGCACCCAAAGGCGAAAACTCCCATGAATACACAAGGGGCATATTCGGTGGAAAAGAAAATGCCGTAAAGCTTGTGCCGGCACTGGACGAAACTTTTGCCGTCCCTATACTCGCGGATCCTGACACAGAAAAAGTTCAGACCGTCACAACGGAAGTTTCAATCCCGGACTATCTTTTCGGAAGAGTTGAATGCGGCACACAATACGGAACGATTTCATACAAATCAAACGGAGTCACGCTCAGGACCATTCCACTGGTGGCAGACAGAACGGTAGAAGCAGGGAACATATTCTCCATGTTCATAGGAAAATCTGCTGCAATAGCGGCAAAACTTTTTCCGAAAAAAACAAAGTAAATCTCAAAAAAAATTGCAAATCTTTTTACATCGGTGATTTTCTCCGCATATTATAATTATGGCGGCCCGGTAAGATACGGAAAAAAAACGGAAGGCGCCCCGGATTTTTCTGTAAAGGGACAACCGCCATTTTTGTGGAGGAATTTATGAATGCTATCAACCAAATTATCATCGAAGGCAATGTCGTACGTCAGCCGGAAAAAAAGCAGGGACTGAGTTTCAGCACGTGTACTTTTCCAATCGCAGTGAACCGGACAATAAAAATGCCGGACGGAAAATTCTCCGATGAAGTGTCGTTTTTTGAAATAGACGCTTTCGGAAACCTTGCT
This sequence comes from Treponema sp., assembly GCA_017424825.1. GTDB lineage: Bacteria > Spirochaetota > Spirochaetia > Treponematales > Treponemataceae > Treponema_D. The sequence continues at coordinate 692 of JAFPKH010000052.1, forward strand.
GAATCGACATGCAAATACGCTGTCAAGGGACGCGGCATAAGGGTTGTCGGTCACCTGAAGCAGAACCGATGGAAAGACGAAGAAGGGAAATCCCACAACAAAGTAAAAATTATCGCAGAGCACGTGGAATACAAGCCGGTCTATAAAAAGAGCGGTGAAAATCAGCAGCCGGGAAGCCAGCAGAATCTCGCAATGATTCAGGAAGCGGCAGAAGCGGCGATGCAGGAGGCAGCAGAACAGGGAATGACATTTTAACAATATTACAGGCGGTAGGCATGCACGGTACAGCGAACGAAACAACTGCCGTCTGTAATTTCAAAGGTAAAGGGACATCAGAAAATCGTTTGGTATCCCTTTACCATGCGGTTACCGGAAAACCAAGGAAACACTGATTAATGCTTCCTGTATTAATCAGCGGTTCCTTAAATCTCCTTTTCATAGCGTGGTTTAATTTTCCCCTCCTCGGAACATGTTTCCGACCCTACTTTTTCCGGTAGCCGTTTTTCTTTCCTGCAGGCTTTTTACCACCGGCATTTTTTTTCATCAGCTGATTTTTTTCGTTAATCGCTTTGTACGCTTCCATTTTTTCAGGATTATAGAAACCGTCTTTCCAATTGAACCGACTTGCACCGTCCATGACAGACCTGCCCTGCATCAAAGAAAGCATATCTTTCATGTCGCCGCGCTGAACCTTTGTCTTTGAAAAATCGACGAGAAGGCGCTTCCATCCTTTTGCTGCAATGGAATTCATTTTGTCGATTATGCTGAACGGAGCTTCCGGCATTACAAACGAACCGTCCTGGGTTGAGTTCACTTTGAAAACCATTCCCTCTTTGTCGGCAAAATATGTAAAGTCATAATCTTTCGGGAGCTTGAACCTCATGCGGAAAAGAACCGGATATGCGAACACCGGAACCAGAACCCTTGATTTTTCTTCCGTGGACAAAAATGTGTCCGTAAGATTTTTCTCCGAATTCTCATACGGCATCTGCATCGCCATGATTCCTTCGTTTTCAAGGAAGCTCACTGCCCACCGGTTGAAAGTGTACAAATACGGTCCTGCAATCATGTGGACATTCTTTCCTTTGAGCATGTTCACGTGCGCAAGATTGTTCACCATGAAATTCTCGTATCCCAAATCGACCAGGGAATCAAGAGTTTTTTTCAATGAAAGGCAGCGTCCCTCGGCGATGAAAGGATCAAGGTTTATTATTACCATGCGCTTGCTGAACGGAAGAAGAGGCTTTGTTCCGTTGGATTTATTCAGGAAATCATATTCGGTTTCATTGTTCAGCTCGATTACCACGCGGACAGGATTCAATGACTGAACCACATGCGCATCGGCAATAGTTGAGACACCAATGTAAAGTCCTTCGGGGAACCAGGACAGCTCACCCTGTTTAAGCGGAGTCAAATCCAAAATCGGGAGCACTTCTCCTGCCGGCTGACTTCTGAAGCGTGACAAATCCTGAGGCAAAACACGTCTGTATCTCTTCGACATTGATTTTGTCTGCAAAAGATAAACCGCATCAAGCCTTGTGAATCCGGTCGGAACATCAATCCAGCGGCGGCCTTTTTCATCGGTTTTGACCAGACGGACTTTGTGGCTTTCACGGCCTGTGTCGTCTTTTTTGTGCAGGCGGATTGAATCTCCCGGATCAGGATCATAGTCCCCGCCTTTGATTATTGCCATCTGTATTTCAGGGCTTGCAACATCTTCGGCACCGGAATCAGATGCAAAGGTTCCCGGCTTTTTCAATGTCTGGATGTACTCGCTTTTTTCTTCAGCGGTCGCAGCACGAAGCTCATGGATCTTGCCAAGATAAATTCCCGTTCCTCCGGCCTGTGAAGGATTCAATATCTTTCCGCCGGCAGATTCAATTCCTTCGGCTTCATTTGAAAAACCGTACCAATAATCTGTTTTGCTACGTGCAAAATCAGTGCTGAGGATACGCTTTCCTTCTGCAATAGCTCCCTTTCTGTCTTCTTCCCAATGATCCATGACAAAACGGTACGCGGCAGTCACCGCTCCGACATATTCTGCAGATTTCATGCGGCCTTCGATTTTAAAGCTGTCAACGCCTATTTTCATAAGGTCAGGAATCTGCTCGATCAGCTGGAGGTCACAAGGAGAAAAATAATATCCCTGCTCATCACCGGCCGGAGTTTCTGCAGTGTAATAGCGTCTGCATGCCTGGGTGCACATTCCCCTGTTCGCAGATTTTCCGCCCAAGAAACTTGAAAAAAGGCAGAGTCCGCTTTCACTTACGCACAAGGCTCCATGAACGAACATCTCGATTTCCGCCTTGGTTGATTCCCTGACGGCTTTTATTTCCTCAAGCCCCAGTTCCCTGGCAAGAACCACGCGCTTTATTCCCTGACCGTAAAGTTCGTTTGCAGCGGCGGCAGATTCGACATTCATCTGGGTAGAGGCATGCAGCTCAAGATCAGGAAAAAATTCCTGGCACATGCGCACGACACCAAAATCCTGCACGATAAGGCCGTCCGGTCCAATCCTGTTAAGATAAGACAAGAACCTGTAAAGCCTTTCGGTTTCATTTTCTTCGCAAACTGTATTTACGGTAACATAAATTTTTTTGCCCTGGCGGTGAACGCTTTGAACGGCCGCCTCAAATTCCCTCCAGGCAAAATTGGAGGATCTCATCCGAGCATTAAAACTTTTCAATCCAAGATAAACGGCATCGGCACCTTCACCGATTGCAGCGTCCAAGGCCTCAACATTTCCGGCCGGTGCTAATAATTCAGTCATTCCTCTATTATATCAGGTTTTGACATTCTCTGAAAGATACCGGATGCACTTGTATTGATTTACTTGTAGTGAGTTACTTGTAGTGATTTACCCTCTCACTTTTCTTGCTGCAGCCACAAGATTTTTAAGCGACGCTTCAGTTTCGGGAATGCCGCGGGTTTTTAGTCCGCAGTCAGGATTTACCCAGAGTTTCTGCGCCGGGATAAAGTCCTTCATTTTTTCAAGTGCGCCCACTATTTCTTCCACCGACGGCACTCTCGGAGAATGAATGTCATAGACTCCCGGGCCTACTTCCGTCTTGAAATCATTGTCTTTCAGAGCCTGGAGAATCTCAAGGTTTGACCTGCTTGCCTCAAACGTGATTACATCTGCATCCATATTGTCTATGTCTTTTATAATCGGGATAAACTCAGAATAGCACATGTGGGTATGTATCTGCGTTTCCGGACGGCATCCTGAATGAACGAGATTGAAAGCCGGTATTGCCCAGTCAAGATACTCTGTGTGCCAGTCGGCTTTTCTGAGCGGAAGCTTTTCTTTCAACGCAGCTTCATCAATCTGTATGATTTTTATTCCG
>JAFPKH010000429.1:0-2637 GCA_017424825.1 Treponema sp.
ACCGCGGCTCTGCAAAGGCTGATTCCCGCTGGCGTAAAATCCTTGAATATTTTAATGGCGCTACTCAGATTGGTATGACTGCAACTCCAAAGGAAACAAAATATGTTTCAAATATTGATTATTTTGGAGAGCCTGTTTATTCATACAGCCTTAAACAGGGAATTGAAGATGGATTCCTTGCTCCGTTCAAAGTAATTAATGTTCATACAAATATTGATGACGGCTGGCGACCAAAAAAAGGGCAAAAAGATATTCACGGTAACGAAATTGAAGACCGTGAATATAATCTTTCCGATTATGATTACAACATCATTATTCAAGACCGTATAGATGAAGTTGCAGCCGAAATTACAAAGTACCTGAAAGAAACAGACCGTATGTCAAAGACGATTGTATTCTGTCCTACAGAAGATGCTGCAGACAGAATGCGTGTTGCCTTAAACAATTTAAATACTGACATGGTTTTGAAAGATAATCAGGGAAATGTAAAGGAACAGTATGTTGTCCGCATTACCGGAAGGGATAAATACGGAAAGGATAAGCTTGATTATTTTATTTCTGTTTCGCAACCATATCCTGTAATTGCAACGACTTCAAAACTGCTTTCTACAGGAAGTGACTGTAAAATGGTAAAACTGATTGTCATCGACGAGCTGATTAATTCAATGACAGAGTTTAAACAGATTATCGGTCGCGGCACTCGATTGCGATACAGTGAAGGAAAAACTCATTTTACAATTATGGACTTCCGCAGGGTGAGCCGTCTGTTTGCCGACCCAGAATGGGATGGGGAAATTGAGCAGGATGAAGAGTTCGGTTCGACTATGCTCACCGAACAGAGAATGTCTGATAAAGAAAACTCGGTCACTGAGCGTAGTCGAAGCGACAGTGATGATGAAGATGGACAAAAAACTGAAAAACGCACAATACAAATTATTGGAAAAGGTCAAATAAAAGTAGGTGTTCTTCAGCGTTTAGTTTCGATTTACGACACAGATGGAAAAATCTTGCGACAAGTTTCTATCGAGGACTACACGAAAGAAAGTATTCTTGGAACATACCAGACTTTGGAGAACTTTATTCAGACTTGGAACGGCGAGCAGAAAAAAGAAATCATACGCAACATGCTCAAAGAAAAAGGCATTGACCTTGAACTGATTAAGAAAGACCAGAACATGACAGATGTAGATGACTTTGATTTCATTTGCCATATAGCATTTAACCAAAAACCACTGACAAGACGAGAACGCGCAGAGAATGTAAAGAAACGTGACATCTTTGGAAAATATGGTGAAGCAGCTCGCGAAGTTATAAATGCACTTTTGGATAAATATGCTGAACTTGGCATTTATGATATTGAATCAACAGAGATTCTGAAACAGAATCCATTTACAAAATATGGAAAGCCAGCCCGTATTGCAGCTTTGTTTGGTGGTAGTGATAAATACAGACAGGCTCTTCGTGAAATTGAGTCTGAACTTTATAGGGTGGCATAATGACTGTCACACGGATTTGCAAATTCCTACGGAATTTGCTCTGAAGTAGGAGAAGTAATGTGTTGAAATTTGAGGAGCAAACACAGGCAATAATAAATGCTTGTCTTGAAGTTCATAATGAACTTAAAAGCGGATTTCTCGAACCTGTCTACCAGGAAGCGTTGGAGCTAGAATTTCAATTACAGAAAATCCCATATGAACGCGAAAAGAAACTCAATATAGTTTATAAAGGCAGAAAACTAAAAAAAGAATATTTTGCAGATTTTTTTTGCTACGATAATATAATTGTGGAATTAAAGGCTGTATCAAGATTGGAAAATGAACACAAGGCACAGGTCATTAATTATCTGAAAGCAATAAATAAAGAAATCGGCTTGCTGATAAATTTCGGAAAAGCCTCTCTCCAATGGGAACGAATATCGATTTTTGGGCTGACAAAAGAAAAACCGTAAAATCAGTGTTTTACGTAGTGAAACACAAATCCGTGTGATAGTATATAGAAAGGAAATATAAATGAGCAACTTAAGTAGTTTTGTAAAACGTATTCGCGATGTAATGCGCAACGATGCCGGTATTAACGGTGATGCACAGAGAATTGAACAGATAGCCTGGATGCTCTTCTTAAAAGTATATGACGCAAAAGAAGAGGACTGGGAATTTGAAGATGAAAAATATGAATCAATAATCCCGGAAGAACTCCGCTGGCGCAACTGGGCTCATACAGAAAATCAGGGCGACGGTCTTACCGGAGACAAGCTCTTAAACTTTGTAAACAATAAGCTTTTCCCAACTCTTAAAAATCTTGAAATCTCACCTGACACACCAATCCGTCAGAGTATTGTGCGCACAACTTTTGAAGATGCAAACAACTACATGAAAGATGGTGTACTTCTCCGCCAGATTGCAAATATCATTGATGAACTCGATTTTGGAAGCTACGAAGAAACACATGCCTTTGGAGAAATCTACGAAACAATTCTTAAAGAACTCCAGAGTGCGGGTAGTGCCGGTGAATTCTATACACCACGTGCCGTAACACAGTTTATGGCACAAATGATTAAGCCGCAGATTGGCGAAACAATGGCAGACTTTGCCTGCGGTACAGGCGGCGTCCTTTCAAGCTGGATAAAAGAACTTGAAG
>JAFPKH010000430.1:0-3505 GCA_017424825.1 Treponema sp.
GAGCTGTAGCGCACGACCTGTGCTTTTGTTTCGGATGCAAAGAGGTCGCCCCAGCATGAGCATCCTTTTTTGGGGAATGCCGTTTCGGTAAGATAATCATCAGGGTCAAAGTCGAGTATGGTGAAATCCGTTTCATCCTGATCGGCGTAAATCAGTTTTTTGTCGTTGACGTATGAATCCATTCCGTCGTACCAGTTCTGATGGTCGGGAACGATTTTCGTTATGATTGCAATCTTCGGTTTCAATGCCTTGCGTCCGCGTAGATCAGCGAGCTGCCAGCTTGAAAGTTCCAGCACGACCGGAGTCATGCCGTCTGTCTTGTGAAGGAAAGTGAGCGGGCTTACGGTTATGTTTCCGCCCAGGAATGTTTTGAAGCCTGCATTTTTAAGTCCGAATTCAATTGCGCTTACAGTGGAGCTTTTTCCCTTGCTTCCCGTCACGGCGATTATCGGAGCTTTGGTAAAATGCAGGAAAATGCTCAGGTCCGTTTCTATTGCTTTTGCAGCCGCAAGATATTCGTTTCCCTGAATCTTTACCCCGGGGTTTTTTATCACGCAGTCGGCGTTTTCAAAATCTTCTATGTTGTGCCGGCCAAGGACGTATGAGAGCCTGCTCTTGTCGATTTCAGCGTCTTCCGAAATCCGTTTGAGGGTGGGGGCAAGCTGCTCAGGAGTTTTCATGTCTGTCACCGTTACATATGCGCCGTGCTTCAAAAAGAATTTTACGCAGGCTTCTCCTCCGCCGTTCAATCCAAGCCCCATGACCGTAATCTTTTTTCCCGCTATATCTTCCAGGGAATTGAAAACACAGCCCTGAGGATAAACATAAGGTTCCATAAATCTGCTCCTGATTTTATTTTTTCTTAATAAACGCCCGAAACAAAACGTCCCTAGCGTTCCGTCCTCAAAGTTTCCCTTGCCTTGAACCTGCATACGGCTTCTTCAAAAAGCTTGTCCAAAAGCGCCGTGAACCCGAGACCTTCGCTTTCGCACATTTTCGGGAACATGCTTATGCTCGTGAATCCTGGAATCGTGTTGATTTCGTTCAGGTAGATTTCACCTGATTTTCTGTCTATGAAAAAATCCACGCGTGAAAGGCCTGATGCATCTACTGCGGCGTATGCTTTTTTTGCTGTCTCGCGGATGTAGCTGAGCTTTCCGTCGTCAAGGGATGCAGGAATCTTAAGCTCCGCACCGTTCGGGTCGTTGTATTTTGCGTCGTAGTCATAGAAAACATGCTTAGGAACAATTTCACCCGGACCGTATGAGCTTAGGAGCGTTGCCGGAATGGAAGGGTCTGCGGTGACTGAATTTCCGGTTACTGAACATTCCACTTCACGTGCGTCAATCGCTTTTTCGATGAGGACCTTGTTGTCCCAGCTGAACGCTTCCATGAGGGCAAAAGAAAGTTCCCTTATGTCAAGTGCCTTTGATGCCCCGTCGCTTGAACCTGCTGAACATGGCTTTACGAAAAGGGGGAATCCCAATGTGTCTACCGCATTCTGGACTATTTCGTCATAACGGCGGCTGTCGTTTATGTCCGCGCGTGTGAGACAGACATAAGGCACTACAGGAAGACCTGCATGTTCCCAGAGGATTTTTGTCTGAACCTTGTCCATGGTGGCGGCTGAAGAAAACACTCCGCATCCGACATAAGGAACCATGGCCATTTCAAGAAGCCCCTGAACCGTTCCGTCTTCTCCGTTAGTTCCGTGAAGAACCGGGAAAACAACGTCGGCAGGAATCTTTTTTCCTCCGGCAACGAATGCTCCTTCTGATTTTCCGCCGGGGATAACCGAAACCAGATTTTTTTCATCGGCATTTATGGAAAGCTTTTCCGAAGGATTTTTTTTAAGGTTTTCCAGAACAGATTTGTCCTGAAGATACCACTTTCCGTCCCTGTCAATTGAAACAAGCGAAACCGAATGGTTTTCACCGACCATGCGTGCGACAGCAGAACAGCTGATTATTGAAATGTCATGTTCTCCTGAACGTCCGCCGTATAATAAAACGATATTCATGCCTTCACCTCTATTTTTTGAATCCCATCTCCGAAATCGCTTTTTTTGCCTCGGAGATTTCATCGTATTTCATCGTATGGTCTTTGTATATGATTGAATTTTCATGTGCTTTTCCGAGCAGAAGGACTATATCATTTTCCCCTGCCATTGAAAATGCCGTGCGTATTGCTTTGGGACGGTCAGGAATCATAAAAAGATCTTTTCCGTCAATCTTTCCGTTTTTGCGCGCTCCTTTAGCAATCATCTCCAGGAGTGCCATGCTGTCTTCGCCCCTTGGGTCTTCATCGGTCAAAATAACGGTGTCGCAGAATTGGGCAGCAATTTCACCTTGGAGCGGACGCTTGGTCAAATCGCGCTCGCCGCCTGAACCGAAAAGACAGATCATCCTGCCTTTGCATCTGTTTCTTACCGGAGGGAAAATCGTCTGGAATGAAGAAGGTGTGTGCGCATAATCGACTATGACTTCAAACGGCTGGCCTTCGTGGATTTCCGTCATGCGTCCCTTTACCGGAGTGATTTTTTCAACGAGCGGCACTAGTTTTTCCATGCTGATTCCGCATGTTCCGCTTACCGCAAGAAGAGTCGCCATTATGTTGTATGCGTTGAACGCTCCCGGCAGATTTGATTTTATTTCAGCGTTTTCTTCTATAAATATGTCATTGGATATGCCTTTCTTTCCGTCCATGAATTTGACGCTGAATGAAAGAGTGCTTTCCGTTGAGCTGATTCCGCTTGCTTCCATGTATGGAATTTCCGGGTTGATTTCCGGTAGATTCTGGTTTTCCGTTCCTTCTGCATTTCTTCCAGCCTTTCCGAGCGACGTGAATCCCAGGACCGGCTTTTTTGTTGCGCCTGCAAAATAAGAGTATGCCGGATCCTCAAGGTTTACGATTCCGAATGAAGGCACTGTCTGTTTTTTTCCGCCGATTGTTTTTTCATGGCCGTATTTGTCCAGTGCGCGGAAAAGATTTGCCTTGTCGTCCCTGTACTGCTCGTATGTTCCGTGGAATTCAAGATGCTCCAAAGTCACGTTCATGAAGATTCCGCAGTCGAATTGAACGTCACCGAGCCTGTTCGTCCTTGGTGAAAGACCGTGCGATGATGATTCGACCACGGCATGAGTGCATTTGTTTTCGAGCATTTCATAAAGCTGCCTCTGGACTATGGGTGCTTCGGGCGTAGTCTGGTGCTGGGGATTGTCAACTGCGTCACCCCCAAGCGAATATTGGACCGTAGATATGAAACCTGCCTTGATGCCTGAAAGTTTCAGGAGCTGCCAGATAAAAGCCACTGTGGAAGATTTTCCTTCCGTACCTGTAACTCCGTAGACCACGAGCTTTGACGAAGGATTGTCATAAAAAGCCGATGCTGCCGGTGACATTGCGTGGCGAGAATCCTTGACTTTTGCAAAAACCACGTTTCCGCCTGCATTTTTTGCCGCCGTGCTGATTTTTGACTTTTCTTCTTCGGAAAATGAATCCTGGA
>JAFPKH010000431.1:0-2595 GCA_017424825.1 Treponema sp.
ACTAAAGGCCGCAATGCCAGTCCTTTCTGAAATTCTAAAAGTGCGCGACATTTACTATGTTCGGGACGACGGCAGATTAAAGGCTGTGATGAATCCTGAGTTTGACGGTGATGCATCCGATATAGCAGAGCTTATGACCGGAGACCTTTTTTCTGAAAACAGACTGGATAAGGTAAAAAATCACTCTCCAAAATTTTACAAGACATTAACAGGCAATGGTTTTGAAAGCGCTCTGATAGCCCGCATCCGAAAGTCCGAAAAAATTTCCGGCTATCTGGTTTGTGCCGTAAAACGCAGCCTTCGTATCTGGCAGGAAAACGAATGTGCCGTATTATATTATGTCGCAGGGCTTCTTGAGGCGTAGTTAGAATCATCTATACCGTCCATTCGTCAACGGAAGCGGGAATCAGAAGACCTTCCTTTTCGTAGAATCTAAGAGCCTTTACAGCGAATTAATGCTTCGTGTATTAATCAGCGGTTCCCTAGTTATAATTTCAGACGGCGATACCGAAAGTTTTAAGGAGCATTTTAATATGAGCAAAAAAATACACTTAACCGGAATAATCGATGTAATAGTATATTTTATCTCGGTTGGAGTTTTTTTAATCAGCAAGACTGACATAGCCCTGACAATCTGGGAGCTGATGACTGTTATAAGCGGTCCGATTGTGCTTTTTGTGTTGTTGGAATTAAGCAACAGGATTTCGTGTCCCAATCTAAATCGTAGGGCCATGCAGGTGTTTATGGGATGCACATGCGCATTAACGGGGGCAGCTCATATTGTAAACATTGCAGTTACCAGAAGGCTTATAAGAGAAGGCGTTGCGGTTCCGCTTTACTTTCAGATCGGACAATGGCCGTCGGTAGAAATGGCTGTGGATTATCTTGCATGGGGCTTTTTTATGGGATTGGCATTTATTTGCTTGGGCATTCCCGTTTCATCAACTGATAAAACTACACGGAGTCTGAAAATGATTTCGCTGATAAATGGTATTCTTTGTCTGATTGGTTTTATTGGTGCGTTGTTTATCAATGAAAACATTTGGTATTTGGCTCCGATGGGCTACGGATTCGGTCTGCTGATTCTCTGTATCATAAGATTACGCAAGGACTAATGTCGATTAAATCGGAAAATATATTACAGGTCATCCTAATAAAGAAGTCGGAAGACTTGTTGCGAATACCCCCGCAAAAAAAGGGGGGCAGTTCATTTATTTTCCGCAATTCTTTTTATGTGCCTTAATCTTTTTAATTGCCCAGTCGTAGTGGCTTGATGTGGCACTTACGCAATAGTCACCCAGGGCCGCATTGCCTGTCCATGGGAAAAACTTTTGCGTGAACAGCTCTTCGTTGGTGTAGCCTTCGATGAGTTTTATGACGTCAGCATGGCTTTCGGCGAACATCTTCTTTGCTTTTTCGAGACTGGTGCTTTGGTGGCGGTTCCAAAACATCATGTTCATTGCACCGTAAGTTTTCCAAGAATATTCGCTTGGCAAAAATGCGATTGCAGATTTTTTATCGTTTACGCCTTCATTGTTCTTTGGAAACTTCAACAAAAGCTGATGCCATTCATATAGGTGAATCAAAACATCGCGCACGTTTTTGTCTCGGCTCCAATGTGCTTCTTTTTTGCTTGGCTGATCCGAAAAATCAAACGCTGTGTTGAGTTCCTTTTCAGAAAGGCCGTCAATCAGTTTCATCAGCGATTCATAGTTTTCCTGCGCAGCTTTAAGCAAATCTTCTTTGTTATGTGGTCTCGGCATTTTCTTCCTCCTGTGTATCCGAACTTGACATCAGTATATCATGCAACGCCTTTCACAAAAAGAAACAGCCTGTTGCTTTTAAACTTTCCAATGCTTGAGCTGGGAAAGCATGGCGTCAAAAAATTTCCGGCGCTCGTCGTCACTCTGGTTTTCCGGGTTCGGCATATTTTTCAAAAGAAAATCAACAAGAGAATCTTTCTGCGTGTAAATAAACTTACCGTCCACATAGCACCATTTGCAGTAGTCTTCGTTGAAGGTCTTGTCCGGTTCGCGGCTGATCATGGAATCTTCATTAAGCGGCATTCCGCAGCACTGGCAGAAAAGTTTGCGTGGCGATCCGAGCAGAGTGTTTATGGAAACATCGAACTCGCGCGAAAGAACTTTGAGCATCTGTGGATTCGGCTGAGTCTCACCTGTTTCCCATCGGCTCACGGCTTGTCTTGTAACATTTATGCGGTTCGCCATTTCTTCCTGCGTAAGCTTATTTTTTTCGCGTAGATTTTTAAGTATTTCAAAAACTTCCATAATAAGACATTATAGCACAGTTTTAATTTTAGGGAACATAAAACAGAGTTTTATCAGCTGGAGCCAAAAATCAAAGTGAAATTTCTGGAAGAAATGTCTCTGGTGTGCGAAGCCTGCGCAAAAGCCCGAAAAGTGTATGACTCTTAGGGTGGAATTCCGTCAAATCATGAGCAGGATTTTACGGTGATGAACGTGGGCTATCCCGAAGTTTTTTACACTTATAAGCTGTAATACAGTTAGGGAAACCCTGAATAATCCGAAAGCGGGTAGCATACCTCGTATGCTCATTCAGTGTTAACCATAAAAT
>JAFPKH010000432.1:0-5732 GCA_017424825.1 Treponema sp.
AAGAAGCCCCGTAACCTTGTCAGTGCAGATTTCCTTTTTGATTCTTTTTTTATGAAACTGCGAGTAGATTATCGCAAATGAAACGGCAAAAACCACACAGAACAGCACCGCCGCAAGAATCACCCAGACGAGCGCATTTGACGGTGTGCCATTTTCAAGAGTTGATGAAGAATATGCAGCCAAAAATTTTCCGACAAAACAACCAGAATTCATACTATCCTCAATCCAGATTATTTTGAAGAAAAATTATTCACGGGATCACACCAAAGGCGGATAAGCTCAACCCTGTCCCTGTGCCTTGATTTCAAATAGAGCGACTTGGTTTCCAAATCATATACGTAGCCGGATGAATTGTAGGACTCGAACGTAGGATCAGAGCGGTACATAAGCTGCTGGATTTCAATCTTCGCGTAGAAATTCGGCACTCCCTTGATGTAAAGATATTCGCTGCTGTTCAACGGGAATTCAAGGCTAAGGCTCACGACACCGTCCGCAGCGATTTTATATGAAACGGAAAGCGCGCATGTCCAAGCCCAAACAGAAGATTCGCCGTAGTATCCCAAAACCTGGCAATGCGGATAATATGGGTTGTCGGATGCCAGAACCGGATACAATTCCGCCAAAGTCTGCAGGCTGAATGAATCTGCCGATGCAAGCCCCTGGTTCAAAAGGACACGTCCGGCAGAAGCATAGTCACTGCGCTGGATTTTATTACCAAGGGCAAGAAGAGCCTGACCCATGACAATCGACTGTTCCGCGCTGATTTCCTTCTCATTTTCCTTGACCACAAGCCTTCCGCCGTCAATGGAACAATATGATGCAAGGGCTTCCAAGCATGGTTCCATCACAGGAGAAAGAAGGGCTGCTTTTTCACCGTCTGCCTGAATCAGTTTTGTATAGACCGCAATGATACCGCTTGTCTGTGCCGTTGTCGGATGGAAATTTTCCGGTGATGCAGCGTAAATCTCGGCCGGGAAAGAAAGGAGCCTTGTAACGGAAGCCTTTTTCTTTTCGCGGAGTATATAATCAGCTATGGAATCTATGGTAAAAACATCAAGATTTTTTTGTGAAACGGCATTCTGAACCATTGATGAAATGCGTTCAATCTCCAGATCAAGTGTGCTGTCCAGTGCGGCGAGCCTACCGAAATAAGGTGCAGAAAGATAAGTCCTGCGGCTGCCTTTTTTGAATGAGTCAGGCACGTTGTTTATTGCATCGTCAAAGCTTCCCCTGCTTGCCATTTCCGCAACATAAGACACAACCTCGTCTTCTGTATAGTCAGCATCTGATGAAGCACGGACAAAACGAGTAACCAAGGTATCCTTGAAATGTTTTATATTTGTATTGCACAAAGACAGATCCGCTGCAGGCATATCGGTGACCGCAATGAATTCGAATTTCGACGTGGGGCTGTATGCACTGTATGTCGCAATATTGTTTCCGACGACAAATCCAAGCCTGTCCTCGCTGATATAAGGCGCAGAAAGAGCGAAAAGACTGTTGCCGGAATTCAGTATCATGCGTCCGGCTGAATATTCTTCAATATTGTGCGTTGATACAATCTTATATGGAAGAGAAATGGTGTCATCGCCGTTTGCAGGATAAGCCGCAATTGAGAGCGATTCACCGTCACCCTTGCCGTCCTGGGATTTTGAGACATTGAAGACAAGATAGCTTCCGTCAGCAAACAAAAGCTGTATGGATCCCTCTTTTCCTTCAAAATTGTCCTGGCAAGATTCAAGGACAAGATTATGAACGTCATCAGGATTCTGGGAATTATAGGATACGGCGGGCGTATCATCGTCAGCAGATATGATCAGACCAGGGAATGAAGCCTGGAACTGATTTTTCAGCTGCATTACTTCCCCTGTTCCCTGTGTCTGGGCCATGGATATTCTCAGACTGCCGGAGTTTTTGCTGAAAACGGATTCGGTCTTAAATTGCAATACTAAAATGCCGACAATAAGAGCGGCGTAAAGGGCTATAAGTCCCAAGAATTTTCTAACTGGATATCTACGCATTGACTTATTTTATCTATTAAAGATATAAAAAGCAAGTAAGATTTAACCAGAAAAAAAACAACCGGGTAATGCCGGCTTGAGGTGAAGCATGAAATCTTTTTTCAAAAAAATCGCGGTCTGTTCCTTCTGCATGGGAATCAGCATTGTCAGCATGAATACATTTGCGGCGGCAAAAGCAAAAGCCCCGGAGCCGGATATGTCAACCAAGCTCCTGCCGGACAGCATCAAAGGATTCTCAAAAACTTCATTCATACAGGATTTACAGAAAGAGCTTTCCAAAAACGGGATTGCCGGTGCACTGAAGCTTTATGAGCAGCTCCCGTCAGAATACGCGAATGACACCGACCTGCAGATAATCAAGGCATCACTGTACATAAGTTTAGGAAAAATCAGCGATGCGCAGGGCATTGTGACGAAACTCCTCTCAAAAGACGACCGAAACGTGGATGTACTCAATCTTGCGGCAACGGTTGCAAAGGCACAGAACAAGACGGCTGACTGGAACAAATACATAAAGGCCGTAATAGCGATCGACCAGTACAATGCAGAAGCAAACATAGCCCTTGCACAGCAGCAGTTCGCCAGAAAACAGTATACGCTTGCACGCACATATTATCAGAAAGCCTTGAAAAACGACGAAAACAACATCGATGCGCTCTTCGGAGTGGGAAAAACCTCATATTATCTTGAAGATGACGACAAGGCAAAATCAACTTTCAACAAAATGCTTGAAATCGACCCGGAATGTGCAGATGCCTACCATTATTTAGGAAAACTTGCGGCCGCCAAAGGTGAAAATCTGGTTGCAAGCCAGTATGCACTTGAAGCCGTAAAACGCGACTCAACGAACTATGACTATCTTCTTGATTATGGAATGTACGAAAGAAACCTCGGCCATTATTCAAATGCGGAAAAAGCATGGTCAAAAGCCATACAGATCGAGCCTGATTATTTCCTTGCCTACGCATACAGAGCCGGCGTATATGACGAACAGGACAAATTCAACGACGCGCTTAAAGATTATCAGATGGTTCTGAAGACAAACCCTGATTATTACTACGCCTATGAAAGCATCGGCCTCCTTTCAATCCACGAGCAGAAATGGAAGCAGGCACGCGAAGCCTTTATGAAGTGCTATGAATACAACCAGGACAATATCTCATATCCTCTGATGATAACTTACTGCTATTATATGGAAAAAGACAGCCTCAACGCCAAAAAATTCAGCGACAGCGTACTGAGAAAGCTTGACCGCACGTCGATCGAATATGCAATGCTCAGGGTCTATCATGATTTGGCAGGCGAAATGCCTCTTCCACAGAAAATCTCCACAATCACAAGCTCCACAAAAAAGAGCAAAATGTATTTCTATCTTGGCCTTCTTTATGATATGATAGGCGGCAAAGAGGCTTCCAACAAATACTTTACGGAAATAGTGAACCTCAACAGCCCGCAGTTCTTTGAATACAGAATTGCCGAGTGGAAGATGGGAGATTTAAGCAATGGCATCAAATGATGAGATGACAAGCAGCGGAACCGAAAATACAGGTGATTCAGTAGATACAGAAAAAAAAGCGGATTCTGTACCGCAGACACAAAAAAGACTTTCCCTTAACGGACGTGAAATCGTTTTGATTGGAACGGCTCACGTCTCAGCGGAAAGCATAACGGAAGTAACCGCATCCATTGAAAACGAAAAGCCCGACACAGTGGCCATAGAACTTGATCAAAAACGCCTTGCATCGCTTGAAGACCCGGAATCATGGCGCAAGATGGACATCATAAAAGTCCTGAAAAAAAAGCAGGGATTTTTGATGCTTGCAAACATAGTCCTTGCCGGATACCAAAAACGCATGGGACAAAATGCCGGAGTAAAGCCCGGTGATGAAATGGTAGCGGCAATCAACAAGGCAAAGGAAATGAACATCCCGCAGGTAATGGTTGACCGTGAAATTGCAACGACACTGCGCCGTGCTTGGGCAGCAAATTCGCTCTGGGGGAAATGCAAGCTCCTTTCCGCATTGATTGCAAGCGCATTCTCAAAAGAAGAAACAGATCCAGCCGAAATCGAAAAACTTAAGCAGTCCTCAGAAATGGACAGCATGATGACAGAACTTTCTGAATACATGCCCAAAGTAAAGCAGGTTTTGATCGACGAGCGCGACAGATATCTTGCAAGCCACATCTGGGAATCTTCGGGAAATAAAGTTCTCGCCGTGCTTGGTGCAGGACATCTTCCGGGAGTTGAGGCGCACTTGAACAAGCTTGCGTCCGGTGAAGAAAAAAGCGACTGCTCAGACATCGACGTGGTTCCAAAAAAATCCGTTGCAGGAAAAATCATCAGCTGGGCAATACCGGTTTTGATCGTTGCATTGATCGTCCTCGGATTTGTTTTCGGCGGCAAAAAAGTCGGTGCAGACATGATCAAGACATGGATTCTGAACAACTCAATTCTTGCGGCAATCGGAACATTGCTTGCAGGCGGCCATCCGCTGACAATTCTTGCGGCATTCGTTTCAGCACCAATAACATCGCTTTGTCCGGCAGTCGGCGTAGGTCTTGTGGCGGGGCTTGTCCAGGCGTTCGTCGGCAAACCCAAAGTTGAGGACATCGAAAGATTGCAGACGGATTCAAATTCGTTCAAGGGCTTCTATAAAAACAGGATCCTTAAAGTCCTTCTGGTATTTTTCCTTTCGTCACTCGGAAGCGCAATCGGAACGTTCACGGCAGGAACAACCCTTGTAATCAGCATAAAAAATTTCTTCAGCAAGATTGTGGATTTCTTCAAAAATCTTTTCAATAAATAGCGTCATAAATCAGGAAGGCTCACATGAAAAACTTGCATAAAACATTACTTTGCATCCCGTTGCTTTTTTTGTTTTCATGCAAGTGGGTTCCGTCAAAAGATTACTCATCGGTGCTCAATAAAACTTCTTACCAAACTTTTGAAAGCCTTGACGAGCCTCTCCTGCTTTCTTTCAGGATGTCCCCTGTTTTTTATTGGAACGGAAAGCAAAACAACCACACCACACGCTCCTATGGTTCGGTCTACGTGATTTATGACTGGGAAAACGCTCGCGTCCATGACTTTGTTTATTCAAAGGGAAGTTCGTCAGGCTACGGAAGCGAATTTCTTTTGCAGACAAATGACGGAACGAAAACCAAGTGGTACGGCGCGGAATCTTCTGATTATCTTTACAGCATCAGCGCGGACAAAACCGGGCTTACAGAAATATTTGACGGCACATATTCATGCAGCCAAAAAATTTCGGAAACAAACGGAAGACCGCAGGCAGTCATCTTGCGTACTGACGAAAGCGGAAAATCAATCTATGCGTTTGACTCGCGGACTGACAAATCAAATCTTCTGGCTTCTGGAAATTATTCTGATTACGGAAAAGCATATGCAGACGGAACAGGAAACTACTGGATGCTCTGCACAACCGAAAGAGATGAAAACAAAAAACGTTTTTTCAAGCTCCATAAAATCAACATGGCTCAGAATGAAATATGCCCGGCCGTAAAATCATTCAAGGAAATCCCGGATGACGCGGTCTATGACACATACAACGGATGGTCAGAACATTTCAATTACGAAATCATTTATGCTGATTCAAACCATGTCCTGCTTTCAAAGACCGTTTACAAACTGATGCCCGCCGGCTCGGACGGTTTTGTGAATCAGATTCCATGTGAAGAAAAAATAGTTTC
>JAFPKH010000433.1:0-2659 GCA_017424825.1 Treponema sp.
ATAGTGCGCCCCCACCAAAAGCACCGCCATATGGAGCGCCATTACCACGTAAAGATACGTGGGCATCCTGAACTTTTTGTAAGTAAACACAAGAACCAACAGCCCTACAATCGCGGGTGTCGCTTCAAGAATCCAAGTGAGGTAAGTATCTTCGACTCCAATAACAGACCAAATCATTGTCAGGAGAACAAATGCAAGCAAGAACAAATGAGATTTAGCAATATTATTCATAGCGAGAAAATACAAAAATTATTTTGCCTGCGTCGAAGATTCGTCTTATTCATAAAAACGAATTGGGACATAAACAACAATCGTCCCTGATTTAACCTTAGGGAAAGTCCATCGACTTACTACGGTTCTTATATTTTCATCAAATTCTTTAACGCCCGTCGTCGATTTCTTTATTGAAGATTCTTTTACACTTCCATCAGCAGCAATCGTCAATTTTAAAACGATTTTTCCTTGAAATGTATTAGCAGAATCTTTCTTGACAAATTTTCTGTATATATGCCTTAAACCCGGACTTCTTTGTTGAAAGACACGTTTAATTCTAGAAAGCATATCTTGATTAGGAGTTCGTTTGTCTGCGAATTCAATATTTTCATAAAGAACTTTCAGAGTCCATTTAGACGGAAACACATTCGAATTACCCAATAACGATTGAAGAATAGACCCATCATCTACAGAAGCGTTTCCAGGACCATTATTAAATCGACCTTCAGAACCATCATTAAAGCCAAGACGACGTAGTCTATTCCTATCCGCAATAACACCATAATAACACATAACAGAGCCTAAATCTGATCTAGCTTTCAAAATCGAATCACGATTTTTTGCAAAAATAAACCTCCGCATAAGAGCATATTGATATCCGTCTTTCTTTTTTTCTACATCATTCCATTCAATCGGGAAAAAAGCCTTCATCAAGCTATCTCTAGTCCGCTGTTTTTCAAGCAGTTTCGCGGAATCCAGCAATACGACTGTTTGGGAATTTGCATCAAGTGAATCTTTGAGAATTTCACTCGCAAGAGAATCGTCTTTTTCCGATACATGCGGCAACGCTGCAGAATCAGGCGATTCAGCGGGTTTGGACACTTCAGCTACACCGAAACTGTTCGAAGCGCTGCTTACCGACTTTTCATTTTTCGAATCTTTATCGACATTACCGCAACCAGCCCACAGCAACGCTGTAGCCATCAACGCAATTTCACTAAAATATTTGCTAAACAATTTTGCCATGGCCATAAATAACAAAATTCAAAACAAGCAGTCAATGCCAAAAGATTTCTTTTACAATTTTTTTCACATCTTTTTGGTTCAAAGGATTTTCGGAACTTTCCATTGAGATTACGAGATTTTTCCCAAGGACATAGCCGCTTTGGAGGTAAGACGATAATTTTTTTACGGCAAGCGAAGCATACTCAGGATTATCCATCATCCCCAAATGTTCCCATAGCACTTCCTTGCGCGTCCTTAAATTCAGGCAAGTAAAATCTGGATAAACAGTTTTACCTCCATCCTCGAGTTTTAAAGGGCATTCATATTTGTATGGTATCCCCGAACGCTCAAGCGCATCAGCAATAATCACCTCGGACTTTGAGCGAACACGTTCGCCCTTCGCCGTCCGCAAATCAGGAATTTCCGCATCAAAACCTTTCCCTTTATACGATACAGCAAGCCAACGTCTTGCATATTCTTCATCCGAAAGCTGAATCGGCTCGACCAACGATTTGCGCTCCTCGATCAAATTTTCATAAACATCAAGCACATCAATCGTCTTATATTTTTCAATAAACGCATCAACTAAATTTAGCATGCATTCCAAGACGCCAAGCACCTTTTCATCATAATACTTTTGCGCAAGTTTAGACATCAACGCCAAATTACTTTTAGGGATATATTCGCTTTTATCATCCAGAACATGGCAAGCGTAAAAATCACGACCTCGCCTCGCAAGCTTCAAACGGCCCCGCGGTGCGCGAGTCAACGATTTTTTAGTTATTTCAATTGCACGAAGAAGTTCCTCCGCACGGGATTGCAACAAAGGCAGTAAAATATCGGGAGAAAGTCGTTCAAACGATAGCATCGCATCCTCTTGTAGTTGTTCATATAGCAAACGATATAGCAAACCGAGGTGCAGACGCATCCTGCATATAATAAAGGGTCGAACAAGTCATTCTTGCCCAACAAACAATGACAATATGCAAAATTTTTTCATTAAAAACAAGCAGTAGCGAGCTAGAAAGTGCAATTTTTACCAAAAAGTGTTACCAAACTGGTCCAAAAATTAATTTTGGCAACACAAATTTTAGTTTATATACAACAACTAGGGACTAAATAGACGAAAAAATGTTACCAAAACAAGAAATAAAGCCAATTTGGTAACACACGAAACCCCAAGCGCATCCAAAAATCACAGATTTTAATTAATTTGTATATAAAATTTGATACCATTTTCACTTTTCTACGCACTTTAGTAGCATTTTTTCGCATTTTCAGCACTTTCGAACTCCAACATTCACCATTTGCGACTTTCGTCTTTCGTCTTTGCACATGTGCAAAATGCTAGGCTCAATCATGTCAAAAAACAAGTTTTTTGCCGCGATATTCGCCTTACGCATTTATCGTCTTTCGTCTAAATTTCTATCTTTGTCCCGCA
>JAFPKH010000053.1:0-5722 GCA_017424825.1 Treponema sp.
GTCTGTTCGGTCGGACTTGACATGATCGCAATCCCGGGTGACACAAGCGCAACGACAATCAGCGGCATCATGGCTGATGAAATGGCAATCGGCATGGTCAACAACAAGACCACGGCGGTCCGCTTGATTCCGGCTCCTGGCAAAAAACCGGGCGACTGGGTTGAATTCGGCGGTCTCCTTGGCGGCTGTCCTGTAATCGACGTGAACCAGTTCTCCTGTGCAGATTTCATCAACCGAGGCGGACGCATCCCTGCACCGATTCATTCGTTCAGAAACTAATGTGAATTCCCGTTCCATATCTTCCGATAATAAAAGGTATGGAACAGATTAAGGTAATTCCGGCGGCTAAAAACAACAATCTCTTTCACATGACCCAGGATTTCGTGAAGCCGTATGAAAAGCTTTGCGTTCAGCTTGTTGAAAAACTGAACCAAAAAGATGCGGACGTTCATATTGTAATCCGTGAAATCGGTGACGACATTCTGCTTTGCGGACTTTTCTACTATTCAAACGGCGGAACCATACTTCCATTTTTTATAGAAAAAACATCTGAAGTTGAACAGGCGCTCCGTGAATTTTTTTCTGACCGTCTTATTTTCTGCATTTCAGGTGAAAAATCTTCTGCAGATTTTATAAGCCAGATCGTCCAGTCCTTGAAAAAACAGGACATAAAAGAAACCCGTGATTTTTATTTTATGGAAGCTCACGGAAATAACGCAGCGATTGTCAGGGAAGGATATAAATTCAAGCCATGCCCCAAGTCTGATTCAGATTTTCTTTATCCACTGCAGATTGCATATATAAAGGAAGAAGTCGTTCCTGAAGGTGTGGATATAAATCTTCCGAGCGAGCGTTTTGCAATGGACAGGCTTTTGAAAGCAGGAAGAATCTATGTGGTTACGGAAGATAACGGAAAGATAATCTGCAAGGCGCAGATCAACGGCGAAGTTGATTCATGCATTTTGCTCGGCGGGGTTTTCACTGCAGAACCTTACCGAAGGCAGGGACATGCGGTTTTTATGATGGAAAACCTGAAAAATCTTGCGGCATCAAAAAACAAATCCTGCGTCCTGTTCGTGAACTGCAAAAATCAAGCGGCGGTGAATCTTTACCAAAAAACAGGTTTTAAAGAAACCGCCCGTTACGAAATAGTTTACTGTGTATAAAAAACAAGAGAAAAAGCGAGTTTTCTTAAAATTAGATAAAGTAGTGTCATTTTTCAAAATCTATGGTATCATATATTAATATAGTCTTAGTTATCTAGGGCTAACTGAAAAGAACGTTAGAGAGATGGGGTATGAAAAATCTAAAATCAGTTCTTTGTCTAATTTTTTTGGCTTTCGCATTGACGGGATGCGGAGAAAAATCAAGCCTTACCGGAAAATCTTCGATGCCGCAGAAATCGGTTGAAGGACCAATCCTGAACATTTCATTGGACTCGGCATTGGACACTCTGGATCCACAGGTGGCGGTTTTTGCAACATCATTTGAACTTATCGGAAACATGATTGACGGCCTTATGCAGATGGCGGATGACGGTTCGGTAAAAAAGGCAATCTGCAAGGAAGAGACTGTTTCTGCCGACGGACTTCATTACACGTTCAAGCTCCGGGATGACGTCTATTGGTCAAACGGAGAGCGCGTTACCGCCCACGATTTCGTCTACGGATGGCAGCGTGCTATTGACCCGGCAACAGAATCCGAATATGCGTTCATGATCAGCGACATTGCTCAGATTAAAAATGCGACCGCAATCAATGCAGGGCAGATGGAGCCGAATCAGCTTGGTGTCCGTGCCGTCGATGATTTTACATTGGAAGTTGAGCTTCAGGTTCCGGTTTCGTATTTCGACCAGCTCCTTTATTTCTGCACGTTCTATCCTGCGAACAAAAAATTCGTCGAAAAGTGCGGCGACAAATATGCCACCAGCCCGGAAACATGCCTTGCAAACGGTGCGTTCATACTGACGGAATATTCCAAGGATTCAAAATCCATTTCGTTCATAAAAAATACAGCCTACTATGATGCTTCTAACGTAAAGCTCGGAGGCATTCATTACGAGGTCGTTTCCGACGGAGAGGAAGCCCTTCAGAAATATCAGGCAGGACAGCTTGATTTTGTCGAGCTTAGCGGAAGTGCCGTAAAAGAAATGGAAAATTCCCCGGATTTCAGTTATGTTGATTCAGGATTCCTTTACTATATTACATTCAATTTTGACGATGCCAATTTTGCGAACATAAATCTGCGCAAGGCTTTTACCCATGCTGTTGACAGGGAAGCTCTTGTAAAGGAAATGGCTGACGGTTCTGCTGCGGCTTATGCGGCCATTCCGCGTGGATTTGCATTTTCTTCTTCCGGTGAGGATTTTACGCCAAAGGGTGTCCCCTATCCGGACGAATGTTCATATAATCCGCAAAGGGCATTGAGATATTTTGAGGCAGCCCAGCGTGAACTCGGTAAAAAGACGTTCAATCTGGAGCTTCTCACTGCAAACGGCGAACCACAGATAATCGCATGCAATTCCATAAAGCGTCAGATTGAATCGCTCATGCCGGACGTGCACATTACGATAAAGTCAGTCGCAAAGACCGAGCGGCGAAAAATCATGGCGGCCGGAAATTTTGAATTCGCACTCAGCAACTGGGGTCCAGATTATGCCGACCCAATGACGTATCTTGCAATGTGGGTTACGGGAAACGACAACAACCACGGAAACTATTTCAACCCGAATTACAACGCCCTGATTGCAAGCTGTACCGACGGAGAGCTTTGTACGAAGATTGCGGAAAGATGGTCTGCGTTGAAGGATGCGGAAAAAATAATACTTAGGGATGCCGTAATCATGCCGGTCTACCAGAAGTGCAATGCAAACCTGATAAGGAGCAACGTAAAGAACATAGCGTTCCATGCAGTTGCAATAAACCGTATATACAAGAGCACGACGAAATAAAGCCGCGTGATTTTGTGGAGGTGTAAACAAATGAATGAATCAGCCGCTTACAATGCCAGCGAAAAGAAAAAATATTCTCATCTTGCCGTCCAGTTTTCAATCTATATTCTCTGCATATTGGTCGTGTCTTTTGTCCTTCAGAATTTTTTCATAGTTACGAAAGTAAAATCATCGTCCAAGACCGACTATTCTGATTTCAGCAAAAAAGTCATCGCCGAGGATGCAGGAAAAATTCAGAACTGGAACAACGTCCTTGTAAACGACCTGCGCATCTACACCGACAACGACGTAACGAAAGAGGGAAATACAAGCCAAATCATAAACTGGATCAAGACTCACGAAGACATACGCAATTCGCTTTTCAACTACATCATGTTCTGCACGCCTGACGGTGTCGGATACACGAGCGACGGAAAAGCGATAACTGTAATCTCAAAAGCCTTTTTCAGGTCGATAATGAATGACGGAAAAGATTTATATGTTTCAAACATCGATTTCCAGTCGGATGGTTCGGTATGCTATTACATCGCAAGACCCGCTTATGATAGAAGCAAACGTTTGATAGGAATTTTTGCCGGAGCCGTAAAGCTTGACGAGATTGAAAAAATGATTTCCGAACTTTCGATGGGTGAAAACGGAAAGGCAATTCTCGTAGGTTCAAACGGCGTATTGATTTCCCATATCCGCGGAATCGACAAGTACATGGATCTTTCATACAGCGACAAGGCAGGATACAAGGGTCTTGTTGAGATTGCAAAAAAAGCCTGTGCAGGTGAAAGCGGCGAAGGACACTACATCGATCCGAACGGCATAAAAACATTCGCTTCATATACTCCGGTCAAAGGAACTCCGTGGTCTGCAATCCTTACGATTCCCCAGTCACAGATTGAATCAGCCGGTGACTCGCTCAAGATTGCAATCGTGATAATCAGCATACTTGTGGGTGTAGTTGTATGTGCAGCATGTTCAATCATCTTGATTTTTGCGGTAAGGCCTTTGCGTGTCGTCCAGAATTCAATCCACCAGATTGCAAACGGTGATGCGGACCTTACCCAGCAGATTGCCGTCAAGAGCAAAAATGAAATCGGTGCGCTTTGCGATGGATTCAATGCGTTCATGAACAAGCTCCGTACCATTGTAAGCGGCGTAAAAGATTCTGAGACGATTCTCGGTAAAGTGAACGTCGGTCTCCAAAAGAGGATTGAGGAAAACGGAAATTCAATAGATGCAATCATCCAGGATTTGAGCGACATAGATTCACAGGTGCAGAATCAGGCGGCAGCAGTTTCAGAAACAGCAAGTGCAGTTGAAGAAATTTCCCAGAACATCGAATCGCTTGAACGGATGATTGAAGGTCAGTCCAGCGGTGTAACGGAAGCAAGTGCCGCAGTTGAAGAGATGATCGGAAACATAAGGAGCGTAAACACTACGGTCGGCCAGATGGCAGATTCTTTCGACAGTTTGACGCGCAATACCGAAGACGGAATCAAGAGGCAGAACGACGTAAACGAGCGGATTAAAATCATCGAGGAACAGTCCAAGACGCTTCAGGATGCAAACAAGACGATAAGCGACATTGCAAGCCAGACAAACCTTCTTGCCATGAACGCCGCAATTGAAGCCGCACATGCAGGAGATGCCGGACGAGGATTCAGCGTCGTTGCGGATGAAATCAGAAAGCTGTCGGAAACTTCAAGCACCCAGTCAAAGACGATAAGCGAGGAGCTTAAGAAAATAACCGCGTCCATAAACGATGTGGTCAATGCGTCGAAGGCTTCAAGCCAGTCCTTTGTCTCCGTGAACGATTCCATTTCAGAAACCCAGCAGCTCGTTTTACAGATAAAGTCTGCCATGGAAGAACAGCAGGAAGGTTCAAAGCAGATTGGAGACGCTCTCAAGCTCATGAACGACAACACGAGTGAAGTGCGCTCTGCATCGCATGAAATGGCGGAAGGAAACAAGGCAATCCTTAAGGAAGTCGATCAGCTCAGGGATACGACGGGCGTAATCCACAACAGCATGGACAAGATTTCATCCAGTGCCGGAAACATACGCGATTCAGGAAATTCGCTTGCCGAAATTGCAAACAGCGTAGAGTCAGCGGTCGGTCAGATAGGAAGTCAGATAGGTCTGTTTACCGTTTAATTTAAATTTCCGAAGCCCCTCCTTCACTTGAAACAAACTGTTGCGGTGAAACGAGGGTATTCGGATGCCTTGAACCCAAGTCAAAAATCCATATTATACCCTTAAAAAACGCATTTTTTCCTTGCAAATAAATTTTTTATGTCTTAAAATTAACTTTATGAACGATAAGACTTTTAAGATTTCGATTTTTTCCAAGGTTGTACTTCTTCTTTTGGGTATTATTGTAACGGCAACAGTAATAATCGGTGTGGTCACGTATAATATTTCTTCCAAGGCATTGAAGAATTCTGTAAGTTTAAATCTTGATACAATTTCTGCTGATGTTGCCAACAATATTGTCAATTTGAACGAAAAGCATTTTTCTTTGATCGAAGGTCTTGCCAAGCTTGATGTCATCACCGATGAAAATGTTTCGCTTGCGGAAAAAAGTGCAGTGCTGACTTCCGTGCGTAAAAGGCTCGGCGGACGTTATGAGAACATTGCGTTTTATGACAAAGACGGAAATGCTATGCTGGCAGACGGTACGGTAAGGAATTTTGCCGGTGCGGTTTATCTTGAAGCCGCAATGAGGGGCGAGCGTTTCATTTCGGAACCAGCATTCACTCCGGTCACAAACAGCGTCATGCA
>JAFPKH010000003.1:0-10370 GCA_017424825.1 Treponema sp.
AAACGCATCAAGCTCCGACCAGATTTGGATTCTGATCATATCTTTCTGCGACGGATACTGGGCAAAACTCAGCGCCGGAACATGCAAAAGGATTGCAATCAGAGAAATGCAGAATTTTACTAGTGACGTTTGTAAGCGTTTTTCCATACCTTTATCGGACTTATCCCCATTCTAATCAAAAGATAGAGCCAGGCAAAAAGGAATCCCAAAAGATGCGCGTAATGTGCAACCGAAGTGTTTCCCCTTATCTGTGCTACAAACTCTACAACAAAATAAATCAAAATTAGTAACGGAGCCGGCACAGGAATGATTCCCCAGATAAAAATCCTTGACTTGGGATAGCACACGGCATACGTCAGCAGAACGGCATAGACTGCACCGCTCGCACCCACCATAGGAACAAAGCAGTGCATTATGTTTCCCGTTGCATTCAGCATGATGTATGAAACACCAAGAGAGCCCATTCCCACCAAGATTCCGCACAACAAATAGAGCAGGAGAAATTCCTTGCTTCCTATAGTCTTTTCGGTCGGAAAGCCGAAGAAAAACAGTGCCAGCATATTCAAAAAGACATGAAGGAATCCGCCGTGAATGAACATGTAGCTAAGAGGCTGCCACCAAAAATGCTGCCCTATGACGCATTGAAGGCTCAATCCCAGGTATGCGGTCAAATCTATGCCGGTCACCTTTTTACAGATGAACATGAGGACATAAATAGACACGTTTATGCAGATGAGCCATAAAGTGATGTTGTAATATGCGTATTTAAAGGGTTTCCGTATCCATGCCATAAATCAATTCGCCTGGGCCGCCAGCGTTTCCAGCAGTTTAGGTGTTACCAAAGTCACCCTGTTGCGTCCGTTGCGCTTTGAAACATAAAGCCCCTGATCGGCCTGCTCGACCAAAGCTTTTGCAGTGCTTACAGGATTCGTTTCCTTATCATAGACGGCAACTCCGACTGATATGGTAACTTTCATGTGCTGGTTCTGATAGAAAAAGTCGTGCGATTCTATGCTCTGTCTGATTCTTTCGGCAGCCATGACAGCTTCCTTCGCATCGGCATTGTTCAGCATGACCGTAAACTCTTCGCCGCCGTACCGGGATGCAAGGTCTCCGATCCTCACGCGGTTTTTGATCAGCTTGGCGACTTCTATAAGAACATAGTCACCGCATGCATGACCGTATGTGTCGTTGAATTTTTTGAAAAAGTCTATGTCGAACATCATGACGCTCACATTGTTTCCGTCAACGGCAGATGCATCGAGCTTGTCCTGGAGTATGTTGAAGAAATAATATTTGAGCTTGAGCTTGGTCATCATGTCCGTGGATGACTTTTCGACCAGGAAAGCGTTGTTTATTGCCACGGAAGCAAGGGAAGCGATTATGCTGATTTCGTCTTTTTCGTAAGTGTCGTAATCATCGTCGGGGTTTGATGAAATGCGCTCACCAAGCACAAGGATTCCGTTCATGTGGTTCTTTGAGATGAGCGGTATTATAAGCGTTGCACGGAGGCTTTCCAATATCCTCAGATTCTGATGGTCTTCGGCAAGCAGAGGCTCCCTGAGTTCCTTGAGCGTATAGACCTTGTCCTGTGCCGCTGACAAAATCTCGATCAGCTTGGAATTCATGCTGATTGAATAGCTTAATGAAGGATCAAGCTCAAATCCGCTGAAATTATTTCCCAAATCAAAGCCGTCGTCAGTATTCAGTATAAAAACGCCGGCAGCCAAAGCCCTCATCTGGGCCATAGTGACATAGAGGATGGATTCTATCAAAGTATTCAGCTCGACAGTAGAACAAAGCGAACGCGTGATTTCCAACATCTGCTGCAAATCATAAATCCGCTTCTCGTACTGCTCAATAGCCTGAGAAAAATAGTCATTCTTTTCCACGTTTTGCCCGGCACTTTCAAGCTTGACATTGGTGGCGGCGACATCCTTATCGTCCTGGGCCATAATCCCACTCCTCGGTATTTTTACATAGCCAAAACCCTATGTCAGTTTTCTATCACTTTTTGTCCACTGTAGTAATAATAACATAATTTCGCATAATTTCAAGGAAAACAGACCACAATGGATGCTGTTTTTCAAGAGTTTCCGTATTTTTTTGGTTGCGCGAAGACAACATTAATACTTTAAGGTTTTCTATAGTTTCCGAATGGGCTTTTTTTGTCTCAACAAGAATGTCACCGCAGATTTTATAGACATGGAAAACGCTTCCGACTTCATTCTGTATCAAATCTTTTGCCGTCTTGTTGATTTTATCTACCAGTTCCTTAAGCCTTCCAACGAAAATATTGTCCTTGTGGCTGTCACGGATAAGGCTCGTTATGACCGATTCATCGAATTCCTCATTGCGCTGGAATTTCTTTTCAAAATGAGCGATCCTTTCGCTTGCTTCGTTCAAGGCATATACATAAGACGAGAATTCGCTCTTGTATGCAGGGTTTGAAAAATACCCTTCTATAACGATGTCGTTCAAAAGAGGCTTTACGTGTTCCGTATAATACATGGCGATAAAGTTCTTGAGAATCTGCATGGGCATGACGAACTGGAAAGCAGTCGGTGAACTTTGCACGAGAAGGTTGTTCAGCTCGAAATTGTAGCCCACGACCGGAACCATGGTAGAATTGCTGAACAGCTGATGAAGCTCGTTGCTGATCGTTTCGTCCTGAAGCTCTCCTTTAAGACGCTGACCGTCCGCCTGAAAACGGGTTTCAAGGAATTCCGCATACTTTCTCCTTGATTCTTCCCTGTAGATTGCCTTTTTCGGCTCATAGTTCGGATCCTTCTTGGAAATCTGGATCATTCCCTTGAGATGTGCCGACGTGAACACCTGATGCACGAGCGACTGGATTTTTTTAAGGTGGCCTTCAATTTTTGCTGAATACTCTTCCGAAACCGCAGTGTTCGTCCTAAGCTGATGGAGTGCGCAGATTGCATTGCAGGTTGATTTTGAAAGAGAAAGCCCGTACGTCACATAATAAAGCTCTTCAAGCTGGGATTCCAGAAGCTCAACTGGAGCCGCCTGAAAATTAGGTGTGCCGCCTGAAATGTATTCATGGTCAAAAATCCTGAGCGCGGTGATATACGGGAATTTACAGATATCATAAAGCTGCTTTATTCCGTCAAGGACTGAATCAATCTTTGAGAATTCCGGAGTGTTGAGATATTTGATGGCTTTTTCAAGCTGCCTGTGCTCAGATTCGAAAAATCTGGTTATGGAATCTGCTTCGCGTGCCATTTCCTTGCGCTTGTCATAGGAAAGTGAAAGCAGGATTTCCTGAATGTCCTCCGGGAACCCGGTCAAAAGGAGCTGCTCCGTAAAACGGTGGTTTCTTTCCAAATCTGTGGTGCATATCGTGTCGGAAAGAATGTCCAAAAGCGGCTTTGTATTCTCAAACATAATGCGCAGGGCATCAGCAAACGACGGAAGAACGGAGCCGTCCTTGTAAATCTGCGGATCGGTATTTTTTAATTCTGATTCCAACTTTTTCATCGCCTGCTTCTGCTTCACTTCTGGTGACGAAGCCATGAAAATCGATTGGAAAAAATCTGAAATGTTTTTTAATAATGACATAATTTTAACCCTACTATAATATAATCAAGCAGATTCAATATAAGAATCAAAAATTTTATGATAATCTTCGATTGAGCTTGCCTCGACAACCTGCTGCCTGAGCCTCGCCCCACCGCGGATTCCAGAGCTGTATGCACAAAATTTCTTACGCATGTACAGACAGGCTGATTTTTCGCCTTTTTTCTGAACGTTCAGCTCAAGTTCCCTGAACCCGGCATCCAGTCTCTCTTTTACAGTTTCGGCAGTATATTCCCCGGATTTTAGGAATTGTATGGTTCTTTTAAACAAAAACGGATCTCCCATCGCTCCCCTGGCAAACATAACGCCGTCAACTCCGGTTTCCTCAAGCATTTTTTTTGCAGTTTCAGGAGTGTGCGCGTCTCCGCTTCCGAAAACAGGTATGCGGCCGGAAATAAAATCAACGAGCTGCCTTTGTATGTTCCAGTCCGCCTTTCCCTCGTAACCCTGCGCCCTTGTCCTCGCATGGACAGTTATGGCATCAGCGCCTGCATCAAGAGCCGCCTGAGCCGCTTCTTTCCATGTAAGATGGGTTGAATCCCAGCCGCTCCTGATTTTCACGGTGACAGGCACGTTTCCTCGCTCCGGGTGTGCAGCGCAATAATCCAACGACGCTTTCTTAACCGCGCTGACTATGGCGTAAAGTCTTTCAGGCTCCCTTGTAAGCATGCTTCCGGCACCTGACTTTACGATTTTTGGAACAGGACATCCGCCGTTTATATCGATTGAAGAACAATCCGTCTGCTCAAGGACAAGAACAGCAGCCCTGGACATAACGTCCGCATTGCCTCCGAAAATCTGTACCGCATAGTTGGTCTCGTTCGGTGCTTTTTCCATCAGCTCAACTGTTTTAAGGGAGCCTCTCGTCAAAGCTTCTGCAGAAACCATTTCGGTCGTGCAGTATGACGCACCCTGTTCCACGCACAAAGAACGGAAAGCAAGGTCGCTGTATCCTGCAATCGGCGCCAAAAACAGATTTCCCGGCAGAACAAGATTCCCGATTTTAACTGGATGATACAGTTCCATTTTCGCCTACTCCGGAAGATTGAATATCTTGCAGGAATTCTTCCAAAGCTGTTCGCTGAGCTTTTCCAAATCCACCTCGAGCATTTCCGCAAGGAATTTGGCAGTGGAAACAAGATATGCCGGCATTGAGCGGACTTTTTTGCCCGGACGCTGATATTCCGCCGGTGCCATGAAGGGGCTTTCCGTTTCGATGAGTATCCTGTCGTGCGGTATTGACATGACCGTTTCATGCAGGTTCCTTGCATTCCTGTAAGTAAGGTTTCCGGCAAACGAAAAATAAACGTTCATCCCGGCATCAAGGCATTTTTTTGCATACGCGGCATCTTCGCTGTAGCAATGGAATATGGCTCCCTTTTCCGGCAGACGAGTCTTCAGGATATCGAAAATGTCCTGTCCGGCATCGCGGTTGTGGATGATCACCGGGAGGGAATGCTTTTGTGCAAGCTCCAGCTGGGCAATGAAAAATTCAATCTGGGTTTTCTTGTCGCCGAATTTCATTATCCTGTGGCCGCTTTCATTTCTGAGGAAACGGTCTTTTTCGTCCTTTTTAAGAGAATAGTCCAGGCCCGTCTCACCGATTGCAACCACATTCGGAAGCTTGACGCTCTCCTGTATGATTGAAACCCAGTCTTTTCCTGGAGTGGCGACTTCTGAAGGGCTTACTCCTACGGCATGGTAGATTCCCTTTGTCGTCTTCAGGGCGGCATACTCTTTCTTAAAATCATGCAGCCCGTTGTTTATGCTGATTATACGGGCAACACCTGCAAGCTTGGCCTGCTGAATCACCTTGAACTGATCCATCGGGTCTTCATAAATCAGCCCGATATGAGCGTGAGTATCAAAAAACTGCATTAATTACATCCTTTTTATAATTGCGCTAGCGCAAAACACCAAGAGGACGGGAAGTTATGGCGTAAAATAGAAAAACGCCGGCATGATCACAAGCCGGTGATATATCGCGAGAATACAATGCAACCCTTTTTATGAAAATCCCATCCCTTTGAAAAAATTCAAGAATCTTCCCAAATCTTCACTCAGGGCCACAACTTAACCTATATTTATACCGATAAAGATAACATAGGAATTCATTGAAGTCAAATTTTTTAGGAGATTGTTCGGATCGGAAACAAAAGCCCGGCATCCGGCAAAAAATTTATCGAAAGATATGTCAAATAACAGCTTTGTAATTTGACAGTGATATTGTTACTATGATATAGTAAGTAGATTGATGTCTGGGGGAATTTTTGTGGGACGCACACGCCGTTATAAGAAACAAAACAATTCGATTTTTTCACGTTCAGCAAAGGGAATCGGTTCTATTTTCGCTTCTATGGGCAGAGGAATTGCCAAATTGTTCAAGTCGGGCAATCAGAAGCTTACCATCATGGTCGTTCCCCACACTTATGGAAAAGTCTTCAACATACGCACGAATGCATTCGCAATCATAGTCGGAATCGTGGTGATTGCAGGGGTTGTCCTCACGTTCGTGCCTTTCTCAAAGCGTTCCTCAGGTTCAGGCGGCGAAATCAGCAGGCTGCATGAAGAAAACAAAGAAACCCTCGCAAGCCTTGATGAGCTGCGTGACGAAAACAATGCCCTTCTCCAGGTGGCAAAGCGTTTCCAGTCATCATTGAACCAGACCCTTTCTCTTTTGGGAATCAACCAGAACGAAAACATAAGCAAGACCACGTCAAACAACAGCGACCTTGCATCCTTGTTCGACACACAGGATCTTGCATCAGGCGCACTCAAAGAAACTGCGGACATAAACCAGCTCATGACATACCTTGAAAGCTCAGTACAGCCGGTCGAGCAGATTGGAAAAATGCTTTCAAGCCAGAAAGAGCTTTTCAACGACATACCGAGCATCTGGCCGATCAAAAACGGAATCGGACACGTCTCATTCCCGTTCGGGCAGAACATCAACCCGATGACAGGACTCTGGTACATCCACAAGGGCATTGACCTCAGTACATACAGAAGCGGTGATGGAATCGTCGCAACTGCAAACGGTCAGGTAGCCGCAACTGGTTATGATGCCAAGGGTTACGGAAACTACGTCATCATCAAGCACAACCACGGAATCTACACACGCTATGCACACATGAGTACGATCCGCGTGCAGAAAGGCGACCAGGTTTCACAGGGCGATGTGATCGGTACAATAGGAAATACCGGTAATTCAACCGGACCTCACCTGCACTATGAAGTTCACATAGGTTCAGATGTCGTAGACCCGGCTCAATACATAAACATAAAATAAATGGCAATATTCAACGACGACAGCTCAATCAACAGCATTATAGGAAGAGGCTCAACAATCCGCGGTGACATGAAAATCAACGGATTTATGAGCATTGACGGCGATTTGGACGGCAACCTTGAAACCACGGGCAACGTCATCGTCGGTAAAAACGCAAGAATCAACGGAAACATAACGGCAAAGGCAGTTACGGTCGGCGGCATCGTCAAGGGCAATATAATCGCCCCGGAATCAATAAGGCTGCTTTCATCATGCGCCGTAATCGGTGACGTACAGACGCACAGCCTGCAAGCGGATGAAAACGTAATATTGCACGGCCACTGCATTTCACTTTCAGACGGCGCGCTCTATGAAGAATCCGTAAGCTCTTGGCAGGACACACAGGCCATCGCATCAAGATCGATCCTTCAAAATATCCATATTTCTTTGGACAACACCATGTTCAGCCCGGACGTTACCCAGAACATTTCGGCAATGAGAGAACGTTCCGAAAAATCGGAGAACAAGAGAAAATAGATGGAAGGTGTTGACGCATTAAATTCAGGGCTTTATTTTAACGCGGCACAAGCAGCAGCAAGTGAAGCTGCAAGACAGGCTCAAGAAAAAAAGAAAAGCGAAAAGACAAAAAAAACAGCGTTTTCTTCAGCCTTTGAAAAAGCCCAGGCCGAGCACCAGCTGATTTCCGAAGGTCTTCCACCGGAGATTGCAGGAATGAGCGCGGAAGAAGCCGTTGTGTTTTTGAAAGACGCAGCCGACATTGCCGCCGAAAAACTGAAATCTTCACAGCTGCCTGAAAATTTCGCCGATTACCGCAAAAAAGTCAGCCAGTTCATGAAATACATTGTAAAAAACAATTTTTCTGTCGTCCAGCACACAAGGGCACCCAAAAGAGGCCGGAAAATGGCTCCCCAGACACAGATAGTCGTAATCAACCAAAAATTGGACGAAATGGCTCAATGGCTTCTGCACAGCCACTCAGACACACTGCAGATGCTTGCAAAGATTGAAGAAGTAAGCGGTCTTTTGGTAGACTTAATGGCAACGTGATTGATAAAATAGGAATGTAGAAAACAGGAGTTTTTATGTCAGATATTTTTGAAAATGATATATACGATGAAAGCGAAGACATATCCGAACTTGAAGACAATGACGGCAGCTCATACACCTCAAGCTCTTTCGTTTTCTCAAGCAATCTTTACAAGCTCAAGCTCGAATATTCATGCGAAGGGATTTATGCAGAATTCCCGGACGGCGTTGAACCCGTGGTCGGCGGTTCGGTTATAGTTCCCACGCGCTACGGTGAAGATTTGGCTCTCAATCTTGGAAAAGCCGAATGCCCGATCGGAATAAAGCCGTCAGATATAGTCAAGGTCACAAGGATTGCAAACGAGCATGATTTGAACCAGGCAAAGGAACTTGCAAAAGAAGAGGAAAAAGCATTTAAGATTTTCAAGGAAAAAGTGGAGCTTCACAAGCTTGACATGAAACTGATTGCGGTTCACTTTTTAGTCGGCGAACAAAAAGCCCTTTTCTTCTTTTCCAGCGACAACCGCGTTGATTTCCGTGAGCTTGTAAAAGATTTGGTCTCGATTTTCAAAATGCGCATAGAACTCCGCCAGATTGGAGTGCGTGACGAAAGCAGGATTACCGGCGGATTGGGTGTATGCGGACGGCCATATTGCTGCCATCAGGTGAGCGACAAACTGCGCCCTGTAAGCATACGCATGGCAAAAGAACAGAACCTGAGCCTGAACTCCATGAAAATCAGCGGGCAATGCGGAAGGCTTTTGTGCTGCCTTAGCTATGAATATGACTGGTACTCCGAAGCAAAGAAAAACCTGCCGAATGAAGGAGTCCGCCTGTTCTATGACGGTACGAATTTCAAGGTGACGGAAGTGAATCCCGTAACATCCGTTATAAAAATCAGCGGAGAAGACGGAAGGCTCATTGAAGTCAACGCACAAAGATTTTCAAGAAAAGGCAACCGCTGGGAAATCAAGTAGCCGGAATCCCTACAGGAAATATCCGTTCATAAGACCCTTGCCCTTTACCTCAACCTGAACCGGTCCCTGCCATGCAAAATCATTTTTAACATGATTGTATGTTGATTCGGACACATGGACTCTCATCGGCTCCCCTGTGCTTTCCATGCGGCTTGCAACGTTAACGGTGTCACCCCAGATGTCGTAGATGAACTTGGTTTTTCCAATGACACCCGCAACCAGCACACCCGTGTTGATTCCTACACGAATCTGCACTTTGACCGGAAAAGCCTCGTTGAACGTACGGACATCGTCAAGAAGCCCCTGTGCAAAGCGGATCATCTTTTTCTCTTCCCCATCATCTGCGGATTTTGATGAAAGACCTGCCACCGCCATGTAAGCGTCACCGATCGTCTTGATTTTCTCAATGCCCTCACGTTCCGCCCTCTCGTCAAAAAGGGAGAACATTTCGTTCAGCATGGCAACAGTTTCGTCTGCAGACATTCCGCTGCTCATCTTTGTGAATCCGACGATATCGGTGAAAAGAACAGTGGCTTTTGGAATCTTGTGCGCAATTACCCTGTCCGGGTGCTCGGTCAGCTCTTTTGCGACATCCCTTGGAAGAATGTTAAGAAGCAGATGCTCGGCTTTTTCGTTTGCCACACGAAGCTCCCGGGTCCTGATCCTTACGGTTTCCTCAAGCTCCTTTTTGTAACGCTCCAACATTTCGACTTCAAGACGGTGCGCCCGCTCGACAGCCAAATTCAGATTCTGAAGCTCGAACACATACAAGACAATCACCATTCCTACCGTTGACAAAGAGCCAAGCGCAAGCCCGTTAGCAAAAAATTGAAGCACGGACATAATCATCGGAAAAACAATAAAAAGAACCAACGGAAGAAAATTTCTCCACGGAATTTTTTTTCTGTGGTAGATTAGGCACACCAGCTGGAAAGACAGCGAAACGAAAGGAATTATATACGAAACAATTCTCCCGTTCTGGCGGACATAGTTGTTCGTCTCATCGATTTTGTAATAGAGACCAAAGAATTCAGCTACAACCAGACAGCTAATCCCGAGCAGAAAAATAAAATCCACAATGTTGAGCAGGACGGGACTTTTTTTTAGACCAACCTCATGCAGGAAAATATCTTTCATGTAAATATTGAAAATAAATATGGTCATAAGAGCAAAGAAATGGTCCAGAATCTTTGAAAGCCTTACAACTATGTAAGCAAAATGACCAGGAGTTCCACGGTATGTATATGAAAATTCAACCGCACTCAAAAGGCAAAGCGCGGAAAGTTCCAGAAAAAAAAGGACCATCTTGCGTGACCGGGACATGTTCTTTGTAATCAAGGTCAAAAGCATAATGATTGCACAGATTCCCTGTATAAAATTGATAATAGAAATCTGATTCTCTCTCAAAAATTCCATAAGCTAAATCCTGCGACGAAACTGATTTTTTTGAATCAGTCCACAAAATTAAAGAACCACCGATT
>JAFPKH010000054.1:0-3602 GCA_017424825.1 Treponema sp.
TGTATTTAAACGTAAATATTCATAGGGGTGTAACAATTTGGAAAGCACTACCAGGATTTGTTGCTTATGAAAAAATGAAGTACGGTGCATATTTAGAGCATGTAAATGTAGATGTTCAGATAAAAAGGATAAAAACGACAAGGCTATTAATTTCAAATGTCAACTTCCAAAAGAAAACGAACCCCGAGGTTATGGGCAATTTGCAAAAGCATCTTTTACTAAAGTGAACGGTTATATGCTTTATGACAAAGGCAAACTTCATCAGGCAATAACCAATGAAGTTATTGATTTAATGAACAAAGCTGATTTCAGTGATGCTTCGGCTTTTACTATCACATATGAAAAAATTGAATATAAGGTTCTTGATAGGACGATTGAAGTCTGATTAACAAGAGGTTTTGAAGAGTAGTTTAAAGTCTCGTCAGATGGATTCTCGCGTCAACTGCGCCATATTGAAAGGCTGCCTGAAAATATCGGGCAGCCATTTTTTATTGCATTGTCCGGAATAACGGATAATGCGTTTTTTTATTTTTGCTATAATTCAAAAAAACTGTAATGCGGAGGGCAAGGGATATGAAACATTTTCATTTGGACGCAAAGCAAAAGAAAACAGCGTGTGGCGTCGTCACTGCGGTTCTGGTTGTGGCAGCAGGATTGTTTTGCCTGTTTGGGCCAACCGAAACACATGTGAATAATCTGGCAAAAGAGGAAAATGCAACAGGTCTTGTAAATTTCATTCATGACCGGGCTGATTCTGACTATTTTGCAAATGCAACAGAAAAAGCAACAGAGGCTTTGCTGGACCTGAACGGGAAACAGGAATCCGATGAAATGAGAATGATTGGAAATTTGCTGCTTGCGGATACGGCACAGCCGGCGCAGAAGAATGCAATAATTGTTGCCTTTACGCATAAAGACAGGCTTGTGCCGGAATTTTACAAAGTGTATGAAAGTAATCCGAACTTGAGGGATGTGTTACAGGAAAATGGTTTGCGCGTGTCGCCGGATATTTTCAGGAAAAAACTTCTGGCAGAACTGGATTGGATTCTGGAACAGAGCAGGAAAGAAAACAAAGATTATTCAAAGGAAATTGAAACTGCAAAAATCTGGAATGTAAACGGCGAGGCAGATGAAGCAGTATTTACCAATGTGAAGGCAATCACAAAAATGTATGCCATGCAGTCCATTGTACAGAACGGTGATGATCATAAACTGTTGCTGGGTTTTGCAGATTTGGAAAATAAAGCAGACTCCAGTTTTGTTTCCATGAACAAAGCGTATTTTGAAAAACTGGCGAGCCATACCAATGCAAAACTGGAAGCAAAAAAGAGATTAAGTGTGTTAACGGAACAGATGAGGCAGTTGCAGTATGAAAAAGCAGCGGAAATGATGAATCGGGAAATAGCAGAAATACAAAATAAAATGAATTCATATCTGTATCTGAAATATTGGATTTCCGGCGTGACTAACGGCAGGCTCCGCATTTACGGGCGTGATCAACAAGACAGGGAAATTGAAGCAACTATCTTCAAACCTGACCGGCCTTACAAAAATATGACAGTCTACCATGACTATTTTGTAATCGTGAAAAACGAATACAAGGAAGGCTTTTTCGGTTATGTGAATACGCCGGTACTACAGAGGGTGGATGTGACAGGAGAAACTGACCGTCTAAATCAATTAAAGATAAAAAAGAATGCGCTGGATAAGGAAAAGCAGGCTAAAGAACGTGAGTTAAAACGAATCAATGAAGAACTCAGCTTGCATGACAAGGAAATACACGAGAGGTTGCGTTCCGGACTAAACAAACTGGAAAAAATTACTGGCAGCGATCTTCTGCATTTTTCTAAAGATGACAGTAAGGCTGTGAAACTGTGAGAAAGAAGGAACTAACAATGCAAGACAGAGTGCCACCCCAGAATATTGAAGCGGAGTAATCCGTGCTCGGCGCGATGCTAATTGATAATACTGCTGCCATTTCTGTTACTGAAATGTTGTTACCGGAAGATTTTTACAGGGAATCACATAAGATTATATCCCTGTTGAGGAGTTATTTAAAGTCTCTTCAGATGTATTTTCGCATCAACTACGCCACGTTGCCAGGCTGCCTGAAAATATTGGGCAGCCTTTTCTTTGTTATAGGCAACACCCCGGCCGTTTTCGTACAACCAGCCCAAAGCATAAAGAGCGCGGGGATGATTTTGCGTTGCTGCTTTGCTATACCAGTACACGGCTTTCTCATAATCCAGTTCTACGCCGCGCCGGTTCTGATACATCCAGCCAAGCTCATACTGCGCTTCGGCATGATTTTGTAAGGCTGCTTTTTCATACCAGCAGGCTGCGGTCAGATAGTTAAGTTTAACCAGTTGGCCCCACCGGTAGAATTCGCCTAACATATATTGCGCACAGGCGTAGCCGTTGGATGCAGAAGCGTGAAACCATTGCAGTGCTTTTGCATCGTCGCGAGTAACTCCGTGCCCGTTTTTGTAGCGCAAGGCCAACCGGTACTGCGCTTTTGCGTTGCCATATTCAGCCAGCACCAACAGTGTTGCCAATTCGTTTTCATCATTGAGAGAGATATCATTGATCAGCGTATCCAAATTATACAGTTCCTTTCTGCATTTTAAAACAGTATTTGTTTATAAATCATAGCACTCCTATTCTTTCGCATTGTCCGGAATAACGGATAATGCGATTTTTTCTTTTTGCTATAATTTCATTTACAAAGAAGCATTCAGAGAAAATATCAGTGAAACGCGAGAAGGAAAAAAACATGATGTACTTTAACGATGTAAATAATCTTAACGAATTGAAATCCCGTTTTCGGCAGTGGGCGTTCAAACTCCATCCGGACAAAGGCGGCAATGAAAAAGAGTTCTCGGCAATGCAACAAGAGTATGAGGCGCGCTACCGGCAACTCAAGAGAAATGAAGAAGAAGGAATACAAAGCAATCGCAACGCTGGCGCCGCCCAACGGAGCACTATTTGGGAAGATTTGAGGCGCAAATACCATAAAGGCCCGACGACTGGGCCGAAGGCTGGCCCGACCAAACGGAAAAAAGCGCATAAGCCGGACGATGACGGTTATTTTAATATCATTGAAGTACTGATTCATTTAGACGGTATCATTATCGAGCAGTGTGGCTCATGGTTATGGCTTTCCGGTAAGACGAAAGAACACACAAAGGCTTTAAAAGATGCCGGATGCCGCCTGGCACGCAAAAAGAAGATGTGGTACTGGCGACCGGCTGATGCGGCATGTAATTACAGACGCAAACGCGGCTACAGATCCATGGCTTATATACGAAAAAAATACGGTAGCGTAAAAATCACTGCAGAAGAAGAAATGAGATATTACTTTTAGGTAGGTGAACGATATGGATAAGAATAACACTCCGAAATTACAAGAAGCTATGAGAGCATATTTAAAAGGTTACTATGAAACAGCTTATAATTTGTTTTGTGAGCTTGCCTGGGAAAATAACAGCAGAGCCATGTATTTTTTAGGTATGTTCTTTGATAACCCGAATTTGCTCTTTGATAAAATAGAAGGTGTTAATGTTGTAAAACTCTCGAGGGAAGTGAGCGGTGCGTGGTATAAA
>JAFPKH010000004.1:0-6975 GCA_017424825.1 Treponema sp.
ACGGACAGCAAGGATGACCTCAAAAATATTGCCGAGAACGCACCCGGATCAAGGGTCTACGTGCGAATTCTGGTTGAGGGTTCAGATTCTGCCGACTGGCCTTTGAGCAAAAAATTCGGATGCCACCCTGACATGGCCTATGATCTTCTTGTGCTTGCGAGGGAGCTTGGCCTCAATCCGTGGGGAATCTCCTTTCATGTCGGAAGCCAGCAGAGGGACATCGGTTCATGGAACGACGCTATCGCTAAGGCAAAATATCTTTTTTCTTCGCTTGAGGAGGAGGAAGGGATCCGTCTCCAGATGATAGACATGGGCGGTGGTTTCCCGGCAAATTATATCGATCCGACGAACCCGCTCGACGTGTATGCAAAGGAAATAACCCGCTTCCTTACAGAAGATTTCGGTGACGACCTTCCTGAAATCATTTTGGAACCGGGACGCTCATTGGTGGGTGACAGCGGAATTTTGACGAGCGAAGTGATTCTTGCCGCAAGAAAAAACAACACTGCCTTGACCAGATGGATTTATCTTGATGCCGGAAAATTCAACGGGCTGATTGAAACCCTTGACGAGTGCATTAAGTATCCGCTGATTACGACAAAAGACGGAGACAAAGAAGGCGACGTGATTATCGCAGGTCCTACATGTGACAGCATGGACGTCATGTATGAAAATGCAAGGTACCGTCTTCCGATAACATTGAAGCAGGGAGACAAAGTTTACTGGCTTTCGACCGGTGCATACACTTCAACCTATGCGTCAGTCGCTTTCAACGGTTTTCCGCCTATAAAAACTTATTACATGTAAAGCAAATCTAAAAAAAGAAAAGAGACTGTCCGAGCAATTTCAGGCAGCCCCTTTTTTGTTTTGCAATCTTTCGATTAGAAAGTGTGCGTATAGCTCAGTGCAATGCGGTTGAAGTACCATTCGTAGCCTGAGTATGTCAGGTTTGTTTCCTCTTTTTCATCATCGTGGGGTGCGGTAAAGCTTCTTCTTGTTGAGAATCCGAGAAGGATGGAAAGAACGTCTTTGTCCGTGAATGAAAGCTGTGCCATCGGGCTTATGCTTACTTTCATAAAGTTGCCCTCATAATTTTCATTGTTGAAGGCGTTCTTTAAATAATATCCGTCCCATTCAGTAAGTACACCCACGCGGCTCAGAATCAAAGGCATCTGGTATGCGAGCACGAGGTTCTGGTAGTTCTTGAGTCCGTTGACCCTGTTTCCCGAAGCCTGCCACATCCATACTTCCTGGCTGTTTTTTGCCGTGAGCAATTCATAGTAGACCTGGTATGAATACATGATCTG
Source organism: Treponema sp. (assembly GCA_017424825.1). Lineage (GTDB taxonomy): Bacteria > Spirochaetota > Spirochaetia > Treponematales > Treponemataceae > Treponema_D. The sequence goes on from JAFPKH010000004.1 coordinate 1,308, forward strand.
GAAATGCGTCCAGTCACCCGCCCAGATTGCTCCTGTGTCAAACTGGAAAGTTGCCTGTGCAAACCATTTGAGGAACCAGCTTGTGAAAGGAGTGATATTGTCGTAGGCTGTTTTTGTGCCGTTGAGTGAAGCCATGCCCTGGATTCCTGCAATATTCCAACCTGTTCCGGCCTGTGCTCCTGCGCTGAAAACGAGGAATGGGAGAGGAGTGAATTTCACTTCTACGCCCGGCATTATTGAAACCGGTGAAACTTCAAGATTTCCCTGAAGAACGACGTTCGCATCCTTCAAAAGCCAGTTGTCACCGAGCGGAGTAGGGATCGTGTAGTTTGCCTTTCCTGTAATACGGCCTTCAAGACCACTGTAGGGGCCGGTTATTGGCGCAAAGTGGGTTCCTCCTGCAATATAATTTGATTTTGGATAATAGGCGAAATCTACCGTTGCTGAAAATCCCCAGTTTCCGAATTCAACTGCAGCCGCACTTGAGATGAGCGCAGTAGCCAAAGCAAAAGCTGCTAATATTTTCTTCATAAAATACCTCCAGACTTTGAAAAACGTCTATTGTGATAGCTTTACTATCAGTAGTATAGTACACCTCTCATATTTTGACAACAGATTTTTAAAGAATTTATGAAAATATTTAAAATTTCTGAACGTAAGCTTTTAGAGATGGCAACGGCTTTATCCGGCATGAAAAATCCCGCTGTAGTATTTTATAAAACCAGGCTTTGAACTATAATTCCGGCATGAGCTTGGACAAAAAAAATTCAGTCAGAACGATTCTCGTCTTAACGTCGGTTTTGTTTCTTGCACCGGTTTCTGCAGAGGCTTTGGTTCTTCCTGAGGACAGTTCAGTCTTTGACAGGGAGGCAGCCGTTTCTCTTCTGGAAATCTGCACGGGGCATGAGAAAAAAAGGACTGCCGCGGTTTTTGAGAAAAATGGAATCAGTGTGATCGGGCAGAAAAATTATTCAAAGCCATCGGAACAGATCGACCACACAAGCGCATACACAATCGGGCGCGGAAAAATAAAGCGCGGAGCAAAAACGGAAGATGCATGGATGGTAGCTGTCAGGGGAACTGAGGGAAGCGAATGGTTTTCCAATTTTGATTTCTGTCCAAGTGCAGATGACGGAAGCCATTTTGTAGGCGGATTCCTAAGCTCAGCGGAAGACGTTCTCATCGATCTTGTGAAAATCATAAATGAAAAAAATCCTTTGATCGTCATTGCAGGTCACAGCCGTGGTGGAGCGGTCGCAAACATACTTGCAGTCCTTTTGAATCAGATTTATGATCCTGAAAAAATCTACGCATACACTTTTGCAAGCCCGATGACAATCAGAAATCTGGAAGGCGTGGAAGACAGGAATATTTTCAACGTCATAAATCCATGCGACATCGTGCCAAAGCTTCCGTATGCAGCGTGGGGATTCAAGCGTCCAGGAACCGACATAATCCTCGATGATGAATCGGAAAAAATAAATGCCGCGGAAATGTCACGTGCGGTATCAGAGATTTTTTCAGTCTGTCCTGATGCACAGTCTTATTACAATGCGCGTCACAGCCTTGAACAAAGGGGACTTAGCGGGACAGGATTGACCATGTATGAAATAATGACATCCCTTGCAACCAAGCTTTCAAAACTTACGTCAACCAATCTTGAACTTGACATGAAAGATTTTCAGATTCCTTCATACGCAATCGATTCTGATTTTTCAACGCTGATTTATTATCTGTCATGGCTTTTCAAAAACAACGGCGAAGGATTTTCATGTCTTTTGAACGAGCATCTTCCCGGAACGTATGCTAAAAAAATCGAAAAAATGAAAAGGTGAAAATATGGCTTATATAAAATTTACTGATGTGTTCAAAATATATTCAACAGGACTTCAGAAAATCAACGCGCTTGACGGAATGAATTTTGAAATCGAACGCGGGGAGTTCTGCGTGATCGTGGGACCAAGCGGTGCGGGTAAAAGCACTTTGCTGAACATACTCGGCGGAATGGACTCGGTTACTTCCGGTTCAGTTTTGTTCGACGGCAAGGAAATAGGAAATCTCAGTGCAAGGGAATTGACCGGCCACCGCAGGAACAACGTCGGATTTGTCTTTCAGTCTTATAATCTTGTGCAGAACCTGACGGCAAAAGAAAACATAGAGCTTGCGCTTGAATTGTGCAGGGACAGTTTTGATCCCATGGCCATGCTTAAAGAAGTGGGGCTTGAAGACCGTGCTGACAATTTTCCTTCCCAGCTTTCAGGAGGTGAGCAGCAGAGAGTTTCCATTGCCCGTGCGCTTGCAAAAAACCCGGATTTGATTTTGTGTGACGAACCGACCGGAGCATTGGACACTAACACCGGAACGGCCGTTTTAAAAGTCCTTTTGGACACATGCAAGAAAAACGGAAAGACCGTAGTCGTAATCACGCACAACAGTGAAATCACAAAAATAGCGGACAGGGTAATACGCATTAAAAACGGAAAGGCAACAGGCATGGAGCTTTGTAAAAATCCGCTTCCCGTAGAGCAGATTGAATGGTAGGATTTTGCTATGATAAAAAAAGCGCGTATCAAAAATATTTTCAGAACCATAACCGGAACCCTGGACCGTTTTTTTGCAATTGCGGCAATCGTTGCTTTGGGCGCAGGATTTTTCGGAGGCCTTGAAGCGACTTGCCCTGACATGAAAAACGCCGCCGACTCTTACATGGACAAATACAGCTGGTATGATTTGGACATAGTGAATCAGCTGGGATTCAATCAAGATGAAATGGATCTTATTTCGCAGATTGAGGGGATAGAAAAAATCCAGGAAGCAAAAGTTCTTGACGACGTATTTTTGGATTCACAAAAGAAAAGGCTTACGATGCGCGTATTCGGAATCCTGCCGGAAAAAGGGGAGCCGGAGATGAACGGATTTGAACTGAAGCAGGGTTCATATCCATCGGATTCCGGTGAATGTCTTGTCCAGATAACCGGGCTTTACAGCGCGTCACTTCCTGAAATCGGAGACACATTCTATCTGCTTGATGAGAATTCAGGAAACTACAGATACAAATCGGTGAAGGTTTCGGGCATCGTTCAAGGACCTATGTTTTTCAGTGCGGAACTGGAACCAAGCACAAAAGGATCAGGCTCCTTGGACATGGCTCTTTACGTGCGCAAGGATTTTTTTACCGGAGAAGATTTCAATCATATCTATCTCACGCTCAACGGTTCAAAAGAAATGGACACATGGAGCAATGAGTACAAAAATCTGATATCAGATTCAAAAGACAAGATAAGAAAAAAACTTGAGCATGAAATTTACGGGCGCATGGACATGCTTGAAAACGCAGGCCGTTCGCTTGCAGGAATATTTGATGCAGCAAAAGATGCGGATGAAAAACTTTATGAAGCAGAAAAATCTTCCGGCGGAAAACATGCACAGGTCATGGAAATACTTTTAAAAAACGGTGCATCACAAAACCTGACGGACGCATTGAAATCTGATTTCGAAAAATCCCCGGAAAAGAACAGGACTGATTTTGAAACTGCAAAAAAATCCGTTTCAGGATTGATTGAAAAAATTAATGGATACCGCGGAAATATTTTCAGCGTGGAAGACAGGAACCAAAGCACAGGATTTGCAAGCTACAAAGACAATATCGAAAAAATAGCTTCGCTAAGCAGAGTGTTCCCGGCATTTTTCTTTTTCATTGCGCTGCTCGTTGCACTTACGACCATGACACGGCTTGTGGAGGAAAAAAGGACTGAAATCGGAACGCTGAAATCCATCGGTTTTTCAGGCGCACAGCTTTTGGGCCAGTATCTTTTGTATGCATTGCTTTCAAGCCTTGCAGGATGCATTGCCGGGCTTGCAATAGGATTCAAGCTTTTTCCGGCTGCAGTGACTTTTTCATACAGCATGATGTACACAGTGCCTCTTGGAAAACTTCCGTTCAGATGGGAAATAGCATTGCCGGTAAGCATCATTGCAATAGGAGTCATATTGACGGCAACGGTTGCGGCATGTCTTTCAGAAACGATTGCGCGTCCTGCAGTCCTCATGTCACCCAAAGCACCGGCACCAGGAAAGCGCATTTTTTTGGAACGCATCACGTTCATATGGAAGAGGCTGAATTTTTCAAGGAAAGTCACGCTCAGAAACATGTTCCGCTACAAAAAAAGATTGTGGATGACGTTGGCCGGAGTTGCAGGATGTTCCGCTCTTCTTGTAGCCGGATTCGGACTCAGGGATTCGCTTCAGGATATAATCACCGTGCAGTATGATGATCTTTCGGTTTACAACGTATATCTCATGCTCGGAAGTGAAAGCTCGTTTGAAGAAGATTCCATAATAAAAAATTTTCTGAATGATAAATCTGCCGTTTCAAAATGGATGAAGATAAGCGGTGAAAGCGTGAAAATCAAAAAAGCCGGAAAAGAAATGTCACTTACGCTTTATGTTCCCGATGATGAAAAGCGCATGAATGATTTTATGGTTTTACGTACACGCAAGGGACACAAAGAAATTCCTTTCGGCAACGGAATCATAATAACCGAAAAACAGTGCGAAATCCTCGGCATAAAAACCGGTGACATTGTGACGATCGAAAACAACGAAGGCATTTCAAAAGAAGTGAAAGTGCTCGGCGAATCCGAATGCTACATGTACGGAAATGTATATGCTTCGGTAAATGAATACAAAAAACTTTTCGGCAAGGAACCTGTTTTCAATTCTGCAGTGTGCAATCTGACCGACGAAAAAAACAATCAGGAAACCATATCATCAATGATGGAAAGCCCGAACGTCATATATGCAATGTGGATAGACAGTCTTCTGGAAAGCGCGCACAAAAACATCGCTGCAATCAACGTGGTGGTTTTTGTCATAATCATAACGTCAGGATTCCTTTCGATAATCGTGCTTTACAATCTTACGAACATAAACATCTGCGAGCGAAAAAGAGAAATTGCGACGCTGCTGGTTTTGGGATACACGGAAACAGAATCAAGGAAATATATATTCCGGGAAATAAACCTGCTTAGTTTTTTGGGAACGATCTTAGGTCTTTTCCTCGGAGGTCCGTTGCACTCGCTTGTCGTTCATGCCGTCGAAGTGAACGTTATCATGTGGGGAAGGAGCATGCATCCGGCAAGCTATATTTATGCCGTTTTGGTCTCGCTTGTCTTCACGGTTTTCGTAAACCTGATAATGAGAAAATCAGTTACAAAAATCAACATGGTGGAGTCGCTGAAATCAAAGGACTGAAAAATATTGTGCGGGATAAATCTTATCCTTCTACACAATATAATTTTGTGCCTGCATGTCGAACATCTCACGGTATCTTCCGTTTAGCTGCATAAGCTCGTCGTGAGAACCTTGTTCTTTTATCGCTCCATTTTCAAAAAGATAGATTCTGTCCGCCATTCTTGTCGTTGAAAGTCTGTGCGAAATAAAAATGATTGTGTCGTTTTTCGCGTTCTCTATCAGATTTTTATTCAGCTTATATTCCGAAACAGGATCCAGTGCCGAAGACGGTTCATCGAGTATTGAAATCGTCCGCTCTCCGTCGTTCGCAAATATTCTGGAGATTGCAATTTTTTGGCTTTCGCCGCCGGAAAGATTCGTTCCCTCCTCGTTGAATTCTTTTGTCAGCTGCGTGTTGATTCCGTTCGGGAGCTTG
>JAFPKH010000055.1:0-5375 GCA_017424825.1 Treponema sp.
AGGACGCAATGTAAAAATCTGTCGCACCCTCCGGCCCACCGCTTCCGGTCGAGCTGCGCGAAATTGTTGAATTTGCCGCTATGGATGAAGAATCCGTAGAATTACAGGCAGAAAACATTGCCATGGAAAAAATCACGGGAAGCCCGAACCATTTTAGTTTCATATATTAAATCCCCCTGTTAACAACCATAAGAAATCTGCTTATCTTATATGGGAATCTCAAAAAATTCAATTTTCAAAGATGCCCATATATAAGTATACAAAATTTTTAACGATTTGTTACAGGGGGAAAGTCACGTTTACTTATTGCCTTTTGCAAGATTATGCGCACGACAAAGCATCTGGCAGTTTTCTATATTTGTTGCCCCACCTTTGCTCCATGCAGAAACATGGTCGGCATCCATTTCTTTTAGTGTCCAAATTTTATTTTTGTTTGGAGTGTCCGAGATTGCACAGAACGGACAGTTTGAAACGCCTTTTTCTTCGGCTTCTTTGGTCTGCTTTGCATAGACAGATTTCTTTGTCGGCTCATCAAAAATACGAATATTTAGCAGAGATTTATTTGACTCTCCACCAAGAAGATATTCGAAAATACCTTTTTTGTTTTTGACATAAAAATCGGAATAAAGCTCATCCATTCGTTCCGAAATTTTATTCGGGTTGTATGAGTTTTTGTGATAAGATTCATAGAGTTTCCCCCAATCTATTCCTTTCATATCAGGAGTTTTGCTCTTGAAGACGCTTTTTATCCAATCAATGACAGTTTCAAAATATGTTTTTAATTCTGCTATTTCTGTATCATGGCGGTGAATGCTCATATATTCGCTGATATTTCCATGACTCACCCAATCAAGTGCGGTATGTAGATAATCCTGCCGTTTTGGAGAACCTGCAACATACCATGCCCAGGTTTGCATTTTAGGATTGCAGGAGTTACTGAAAGTTTCCCTTGCTTTTGTTACGAATTCACCAGAATAAACTGCGTTCAAAAGCTCTTGTTCATTCAGCGGAATTCCGGCGATGTTTATGGTTTTGAACCATTCCTTTATTTCTGATTCCGTTCCTTCACATTCATATACCAGAAGTTTTGTTTGTAAAATTTTGTCCTGCAAATCTTTCGGCATATTAAAAAGATAATGCTCCATTCCATTTACTTTTACAGCAAATCTTCCAGTTACAAAACGCCCTATCGATGTGATTCGTTGTTGTCCGTCCAGAATTTCCAATCTGCCGTCCGCAGTTTTTACAAAATAGATTAAACCAATCGGATAACCTTTTAAAATTGATTCTACAACAGCAACATCCCGGTGTCCGTCGTTATAAATGTAATTACGCTGATACTCAGGCTGAATCGTGAGCTTTCCAGAAAGCCCAAACAAGCCTTTTTCCTCCAGTTCGTTATACACAAATCCATCACAAATTTCTGCAACAGTATACTGCTTCAATTCTGGTATCATAAAAAATCCTCCGTGCTTACACATATAATATGCAATGATTTTACGGTTTCAGCAGTTTTTACGAATGAAATTTCTGTTATTTTTAAATTTTCCTTCGAATAAAAATTCTTTTGTAGACTCGTTCACCGTTAACTGTAGCTTGAGATATTCCGCTTGATTCATCCCACAATCCATTTGAAAAACCTTTGCCCTCGCTTTCTGTAGCACCCAGAATCTCAAACTGCTCAGGACAATATTTGTCCAAAAAACTGATAGGAACGCCTATTGCACCATCATAATCGGAAGGAATGGCATCGGTATATGGAACTTCAATGGCATCATAATTGTCATATTGTTTGTAACCGATACCGCGAATATCGTTATGCCTGCTATCCTCAATGTTTTCCTTGTATGAAAGAAGATTCAAGGGTCTGTGTCTTCTACCATGTTCCAAATTTGAATACCAGCAGGAGTTCCCAAGCCTTGTAAAATTTCCTCTGTAACCCAATCTTTCTGCTTTTTGCCTGTCTGAATCTTTTACATTTGTTCCTTCGGGCACCCCAAAAACCATATCGGAGACAAAACCAGTCGCTCCAAGCCACATTTTGTTTTCTTTTATAAGCGGGAAAATTTCTTTGTAGGTGATTGCATTCATATTTCCTATTACAGCAAAGCTTTTGTTTGCCTCAAAAATCCATGCAACAAATTCACGAAAAAGCGAAAACGGTGGATTTGTAACAATTACATCAGCCTCATCCCGAAGTTTTCTGACCTCATCACTTCTGAAATCACCGTCACCTACAAGATAATTCCAGTCAAGTTTGTCTATGTTTCTTGGAGGTTCGTCTTTGTCGGTAAGAGTAAAAATCTTTCCATTTTTGGGAGACTTTTCTGCATTGTATTTTTCATCTTCAAACTCGAACAATGTCGGTTGCCAGTCAAAATCTGGCTTCGGATTCTTTGAGTTGTAAGCATAACTTGTGCTGATGAGTTTTTTTAGCCCGAATCTGTCAAAATTCTGGGCGAAGTACTTCGTGAAATTGCTCCATTCCGGGTCATCACAGGGACATAGAATTGTTTTCCCACGAAAAACATCAGGATTATAATCGAGGTAAGCATTCATCTCCTTTTCGATGTCTGCATACTGAGTATAAAATTCATCGTTTTTTGCAGCCTTTGCATTCTGTAAGTTACGATTTGCCATGGTATAAAGTATAACATATTTACGAAGTTCTTTACAGTATTGCTAAAATATGCTGATTCAATATTCCGGCATAAAAAAAGCAATGCCTTAAAAAAGACATTGCCTTAATCGACTTGGAAATCAATCTTATTTTTTTAGCAAAGCCGCGAACGGATTGTAAGTTTCTCCATCATCGTCGTTTTTGTGGCTGGTCATGTATTCGGTTGCGTTGTCCTGCTCCTCGTTTGAAACGACCGGGGTCAATGAAATGCGCTTTTCTTCGCTGTCTATGCTTTCAATGACGACTTCCATTTTGTCGCCTTCTTTGAATGCTTTTTTCAGATTTGTGTTGCGCTCGACATTCAGCTTGGAGATGTGGACAAGTCCGTCAATCGCCGGGGCAATGTTTATGAAAAGTCCGAATGCCGCAATGCGTGAAATGGTTCCTTCAAATCTTGTGCCGATCGGGAAATCTTCCGCAACTTTATCCCAAGGGTCTTTTTCAAGTTCCTTCATGCTTAGGGAAACTCTTTCACGGCTCCAATCAGCGGAAATAATCTTTGCCTCAATCTCCTGTCCGACTTCAAGAACATCAGCAACATCATTTACCCTTGCATGGGAGATTTCGGAAATCGGGAGAAGAGCCTGGAATCCATTTACGTTTACGAACGCACCGAATTTTTCAAGCGACAGAACAGAGCCTTTTATAATAGAACCAACCGTAAGTTCCTGTGCAAGCTTGTTCTTTTTTTCCTCGGCCTCACGCTCCAGAATCACGCGGTTTGAAACAACGATATTGCGTCCGTCGTTTTTGTATTCCTGGATTATAAAAGTCAGATGCTTTCCGACATATTCCGCGCTTTCTTTTTTCTGCTTGTAGCCCATCTGTGAGAACGGACAGAATGCCCTTGATGAACCAATCATAACCTCAAATCCGCCCTTGATTTCCTGGGTGACATGACCTTCAACCGGGATTCCGTTTTTGAATGCATTTTCAAGGATTTCCTTTCCGGTATCCTTTCCACTGAGCTTTGTCGTAAAATGCAGCTCTTCATATTTGTTTTCGCGGAAATAAACCTTGATTGAATCTCCAACCTTTACTTCAACTTTTCCGTTTTCATCTGCAAGTTCAGACTTATCAAGAATGCCTTCGCTCTTAAGTCCCAGGTCCAAAAAAATCGTATCGTCGGTTATGGCAACGATTTTTGTTTCTATCTGCTGTCCAGGTTCAAATAAATGTTTCATAAATTTTCCTATTTGAGTTGATTTTGAGAGGGTCCTTTAAAATAAAAGATTTTTCTAAAGCACTTTGGAAGTAGCCTCCAGAAAACCAGGTTTTAGAAGTTTCCCGTACTGATTTTAGACTTTTTATCAAAAATCAACAAGCCCCGAAAATCACCAACCCCGCCGCAGAGCAACGGGGTATGGTGTTCTCATAAGGTATTGCAGTCGGATTTAATACCCCTTGTTTCGCCCCAGAGGGGCGGGGTATTAAACCCTCCGCTCGAATAAAAAACCGAATCCCCACATGCGGCTCAAAAACTGATTTCCAGGAGGATGAATTTCAAAACCAACTAACTAACGATAGTTTAGCATTTAATCGGCACTCTTAATCTGGGCTATTCCTCGCATTTCCGCAAGATTATGGTATCCGTGTGTGCGCATGAAGTCCTTCATTCCATTCACTATGTCGATTGCAACATCTGGATTCGTGAACTTTGCAGCTCCGATTCCAACCGCAGTCGCTCCGGCCATAATGAATTCGACGGCATCCTTCCAAGTCGCAATTCCACCGATTCCGATTATCGGTATGCGCTGTTCGGGAGGAAGTTTTTCCATCATCTTGACGACATCGTAAACCATTCGCAGTGCCAGTGGTTTTAACGCAGGTCCGCTCCATCCGGCATGAACTTTATCAAAAAACGGTTTTCCCTCGTCAATGTTGATTGCAACTCCGTGAACCATGTTTATCAGGCTCAATCCATCTGCACCCGCCTTGATGCAGTATCTTGCGACCTCACAGATATCCGGGGCATTGGGAGTCAGCTTTACGAAAAGCGGTTTGTGGATTTCTTCCTTCACGTCCTTTACGCACCAGTATGCCAGTTCAGGATCCATTCCGAAACTCGTACCGCTGACGTTCGGACAGCTGATGTTCAGTTCGATTATGTCCACATCGGTTTTATCAAGGGCTTTTGCTCCTGCAATGTATTCGTTTATGTCTCGCCCGGCAAGGTTTGCAATTACGACCGGTCCCAATCCAAGCATATCAGGCAGAAGGTTTTCCACGAAATACGGAACTCCGGGATTTTGCAGTCCGATTGAATTCATGTTTCCGCCGACGACTTCAAGACAACGTTCACCTGCATTTCCAATCCTCGGTTCAAAGGTACAGCCCTTGGATGTAATTCCACCCCAAGCCTTCACGTCCGACACTCCACGGAAATTCTGACCGTATGCAAAAGTTCCCGCAGTCGCAATCGTCGGATTTTCAAAATGGATTCCGGCCATATCAAAACTCAGGTCAACTTCTTCATCGGCGGAAAGCGGCTTTCGACGTGGTGCGGGTTTATTGAATTTGAGGATTTTTGAATCGAACACCGGACCGTCCTTGCACACGCGTTTCATCCCTTCGGAGGTTTCAATCGTACATCCAAGACAGGCTCCCAATCCGCAGAGCATCCTGTGTTCCATGCTCAGATAGCACTGAATCCCCAGTTCATCCGCAAGATTTTTTACGTAGGCAAGGGCTGGAG
>JAFPKH010000005.1:0-11287 GCA_017424825.1 Treponema sp.
AAAGAAACTTTTATTCGAGCGGAGGGTTTAATACCCCGCCCCTCTGGGGCAAAACAAGGGGTATTAAATCCGACTGCAATACCTTATGAGAACACCATACCCCGTTGCTCTGCGGCGGGGTTGGTGATTGAAAAGTATTTGTTTATAAATTAAATTATGGTAGTCTTAGGGAATCACAATATTCCAGGCATGAAAAGATCCTTGTTTTTTGCGCTGTTTTTTACCGCGCTTTTCGGCACTCCAATTTTCTCTCAGGCGGCTTTTTCGGATAATGATGAAAGCGGCGTAAGGCTTGTCGTCCCCCAGGAGATTGACGGGGAAAAGGCAGAGGAAAAAAAATCGTCCGGTACTTTGTTCGGCGGAAACTCCCATTTCGGGATTGCGGGCGCATTCAATACAGGAACAGGCTATGAGCTTTACAGATTCTCCGCTCTTTTGGATTTTCATCTGGACGGCGGAAAATACTCGGTGAACGTCAATGCAAGGGGAGCTTCTGGAACCTTCGATCTTGGAACTGAAGTCATTTTGTGGCCGCTCTGCTTCAAATATGTGCGTGCAGGCCTAGGTATTTTCTACGGATTGAATTTTTTCGGCGACGTGAGCCTTTCAAATACTTTCATGCCCGGCCTCTACCTGGGGATAAAAACATCCGGTATTTTTTCCATGGACATGTACGTGAACTACCTTCTGCGCTACTCGACCGTTTATTCCATGGCAGATATAGGGGCGCCGCCGGTTGAAAACAGATCCCTTGGCCTTGGCTTTGTATTCCGTTTTGCCCTTCCGCTTGGTTTCGGAATCGATTTTACGGTATCATCGTATGAGCCTTTGCGCATAGTCCTTTTGGGAAGCCCCAGCATCTGCCTTGATTTTACATACAAAACCGGAGCCTGGCAGTTCGGTGCGGGTGCCTGCGCCCGTTTTATAGATTTGTTCACTCTTTCGGCATACATGTACGATGCTGAATTCAAGCTTATGGTGAGGTACTTGTTTTGAAACGGAATCATGCATTGAAAGTATTTTTAATCCTTGTTTTGCCTGCTTTCCTTGCTGTTTCATGCGGATACGGCATACATGAGGGGTTCTACAGGGAAAATCCGGTCGGAGATAGGGCAGGGGCAATAGCCGTTCTTTCTGATACGGCGACATCCGGCTTGGTTTCATCGATTTCGGGAAAAAAATACAAGCTTCTTGTAATCAGCGACGTGCATCAGGGTAAAAATGAAGATTCCGCATCTAATGCCGCTAAATTCACTTCCTGGGTGTTTTCTGAAAGCCAAAAGCCGGATTTCTGCATAAATCTCGGAGATACTGCCGACCACGGAAATCCGTCTGAAATAGATTCTTATGTTGAAATGGAAGATTATATCAAGACGCTTGGGGTAAAAAACGTATACAATCTGCCCGGAAACCACGACCTCTACAACAGCGGATGGAATTACTGGAAAGAGCGCATGTATCCCCATGAATCTTTCTATACTTTTTCGACCGGAGCCTTAAGCTTCTATTTCATTGATTCCGCCTCAGGCTCTCTTGGTAACGCCCAGATGAACAGCCTCAGGACTGCCATGGAAAACGACGGCAAACAGAAAATAGTCCTTTCGCATTATCCCGTCCTCTCAAACGAGCTGATGGGTTACTGCAGCATTCAGGATTCGTATGAAAGGGATCTTCTTGTGGATATGTTCGTAAAAAACAAGGTGCTGTACGTCATTGCAGGGCATTCGCATGTCTATGAGGAGCTTGAGGCGGGTACGTTCAAGGAAATAAACGCCCCGAGCCTTGGTAAAGACGGACGGTTCCTTCTTTTTACCATAGATGAATCGGATATGAGCATCAAATGCAGGATCGTTTCGCCGTAAACAAAAAACCGCCCGGCAACTGATTATGGTTGAACAGGCGGATTCTTCAATCTCAAAGCCAACTACCCGACTTGAACGGGTCACCTGCTCTTTACGAGGGAGCTGCTCTACCGGATGAGCTAAGTTGGCATTCAGCTTGCAACGATTTATGCAAGCACAATCTATTTTACAAATCAGCGGATTTTAGTCAAGGGCAAATTCAAAAAAATGTGGCTAAAAAAAACGGGGCATCTTTTGTCCGATGTCCCGCTCTTTTGATCCGGCCGCTTTTATTACGTCCTTACCTTTGACTTGTCGTGGGTTGAGAAATATGCGTCGACCGTGCGCTTCATTTCCTGTATGTTCAGCACGATTATGTAGTCGTCGTAAATCTCAATCCTCTTTTTGGCGCTGTATTTGCTCAGCTCGTCTTTTGCCACGTCAAGCGCGATTCCTGCCCAGTGAGCCACGTCGTTTATCGTGAGCTGGAACTTTCTCTTTGAACCAGTAGGAGGAACCTTGTCTTCCATAACCTGTATGTCGTCGTACATGAGGAAAACGTCCGCAAGCCTTGCCTGAAGGTCTTCTATGCAGAGGATTCTGAATCTCCTTTTCTGTGCGTAGATTCTCTTGCAGAACAGTTTCAGAAGGATTATGGCTATCTGAGGGTTTCCGGTGATGAGCGCCTTGAAATTTTCCTTGTTGAATTCGAGGCATTTTACCGGTCCCTTTGCGATGCATGTCGCGCTTCTTGGTGAGTTGTCGAGAATGGCCATTTCACCGAAGAATTCGCCCGGGCGCAGGATGTCGAGGTTTTTCATCGCTCCCTTTATGCATTTTTCAAGCTGCACGTGTCCGGACTGAATCAGGTAGAAGCAGTCTCCAGGCTCGAATTCGCTTATGATTACCTCTCCGTCTTCGTATGTCTTTGAAAATCTTTCGAACATAGGAAGCTCGAACTGCTTGAGCGCAGTGTCTGCCGGTGCTGCCGCTGCCGCCGATGCCTGAACGCCTCTTTTCGAAGCTCCGACCCTCTGCTGAAGAAGGTTTGCCTGTGAAAGGAGCTTTTTCATTCCTGCTGCATTGGATGCGGTCGGATACCTTGAAAGGAGCTTGTTGCAGATCGACATGCAGGAAACGTATTTCTGCTCGTCAAAGAAGCACTGGGCCACTATGTTCATTCCGAGTTCCGGTGGAAGTGCCGCCGTATCGTTTTTCAGCACGTTTTCGGTCTTTTTGTGAATCTGCCTGAGGCTTTTGCTGAATGCCCTGAGCATTTTCAGGATCATGTCCTGATTTTTTCCTATAATCTGCTCGAATTCCTGTACAGAAAGCTGGATTACCTGAACGTCCGTCAGTACATTCGCCGTTTCCATCTTAGGTTTGTGAGCGAGCGCGCTTTTGACCCCAAAAAATTCACCGGGATTGACCTGCTCGTTTATGTGTGCGCCGGTTTCCAAATCTGACTGCGAAAGAATAACCGTGCCTGACTGCAGTATGTAGATCCTTTCGTCTTTGTCACCTTCAAAAAAGATGATGGATCCTCTTGCATAAGTCAATACTTTTGGCATACAACGTCTCCTGAATTCTCAAATGGGTGCTGTTCGGAAGCATCCTATCTCTTTATCGGCACAATTATATCATAAATTAATCAAATGTGCTATCATTTCTCACTATGATTGATTTACACACACATTCGACTTCGTCTGACGGCACATATTCCCCCTCAGATCTGGTGAAGCTTGCCGCATCCAAGGGGCTTGAAGTCATGGCGCTGACTGATCATGACACTGTTTCCGGCCTTGAAGAAGCTCAGCGCGAAGCCGTAGATCAGGGCATTACGTTCGTTCCGGGAATTGAGATTACTATAGGCTGGCCGACCGGGGAATTCCACCTTCTTGGCCTGGGTCTTACGCACAAGTCGCCGGAGCTTGGAAAAATAACGGATTATCTGCATGAAGAGCGCATAAACCGCAACAAAAAGATGATTTCGCTTCTAAAGGGACGCGGGGTTGATCTTTCTTACGATGAGCTGACCGAAAGATTCGGCACAGGAAACATAGGACGCCCCCATTTTGCCCAGATCATGACGGAAAAAGGCTATGTAAGGCAGCGTCAGGAGGCTTTTGACCGCTATTTTGCAGTCGGAAGGCCGTGCTATATAGAACGCGAGGGAGCGGAGCTTGAAGATGCGGTTGAGGCCATAAAATCTTCTGGAGGAGTTCCGGTTCAGGCACATCCGCTTTCAATGTACGTTTCATGGGGAAAGATGGCGGAGACCATGGAAAGCATAAAGGAAGCCGGCGTTATGGGGCTTGAGGCGTGGCATCCCGGAGTCAGGATATCCGAGGCAGAAAGGCTTGTCGAGCTTGCGGGCAACCTTGGTCTCGTGGTCACCGGAGGCTCTGATTTCCACGGTGAAAAAGTACGTGCAGACCGTTTCCTTGGATTTGCGGCAGGGAAGCTTAAGATAAGCGATTCCTTGTGGTATGACGGACTTAAGCCCCTTCTTGAAAAAGTCCACGGAGGAGAAAGCCTGGAATTCAGGGAAAACGGATAAAGGTCATCCCTAAAAAAAATAAAGCCCGCCGGCAACCCCTCCCAGAGTGCCGGCAGGCCAACGCTCCATATCCATTCCGCATATAGAACATTATCTAATCATATTATGGTTTTTCCATAAAGTCAAATGTTTTTTCCTTGAATTGCAAAAAAAAGTGCTCCGCGGCCTAATGGGTGGGAGGGGATAGAAGACCGCGGAGCATAAAAAAACAGTAATTTCTACTGCGAAATGGATACGTAAATCATCGGTATGTTTTGGAAATGCATTAGGGCTTATGCACTTTTTATCAAAAAAAATAAATTTTTCTCCAAAAAACTTGACATATCTGCCTAAATAAAAGATAAAAGTAATAGGGTCGTCCGGGAGCCGGCAGAGATGTTGCAGCTTCAAGACGTTTTCCGGAATGCCCTGATGGGAGCCGCTTAAATACAAGACGCATGGTGGTTCCCTATTTTTATGGACAGGAGATGTACCTGCTGTGAACGGAAGTGCAGTTTCCATTGATCATGTTTCCAAGAACTTCGGTGATTTCCGGGCTTTGGACGACATTAACTTTACAATCAAGCAGGGGGAATTTTTCTCTTTGCTCGGACCGTCAGGATGCGGAAAGACCACTTTGCTCCGCATTATCGCCGGATTTGAGTTCCCGGATGAGGGAGCCGTCCTTTTCGATGATTTGAACATTATTCCGCTTCCGGCAAACAAAAGACCGAGCAATACTGTCTTTCAGAGCTATGCGCTTTTCCCCCACCTGAGCGTGTATGAGAACGTCGCGTTCCCGCTTAGGCTGCGCAAGGAAAAGAAATCCGTGATAGACGAAAGGGTGCGCCATTATCTCCATCTGGTTCAGCTTGACCAGCACATAAACAAAAAGCCCAACCAGCTTTCCGGCGGACAGAGGCAGCGTGTGGCCATTGCACGTGCATTGATCAACGAGCCTAAGGTCCTCTTGCTTGACGAGCCTCTTTCAGCCCTTGATGCAAAGCTCCGTTCCAATCTTCTGGTTGACCTTGATGCACTCCATGACAAGATCGGAATCACATTCATATATGTAACCCATGACCAGAGCGAGGCACTTGCGGTCAGCGACAGGATTGCCGTAATGAACCAGGGTCACGTTCTCCAGGTGGGCACTCCTTTTGAAATCTACGAAAGCCCTGCAACTCAGTTCGTGGCACAGTTCATCGGTGAAACGAATCTCTTCGAGAGCACCGTCGTAAACTGCGAGCCTTATCAGGTTCCGGGAAAAGATCCTGAGTTCATGGTTACGCTCAACGTACCGGCACTCGGAATGCAGGCACAGCTCACGGGTGAAACCGCCGCAACAAGGGAAGAGGACAAGAACATACTCGTCACCGATTACGAGCACACCGATCACGGTCAGAAAGTCGCGTTCACGATCAGGCCTGAGAAAATCCGCATAACAACGGAAGAGCCGAAAATCAACGGGCGCAAGGACATCAATGTTTTCAAGGGAGTGGTCGAGGAGCCTGTGTACACCGGATTCCAGTCAAAATTCTACGTCCGCCTTGAAAATGGTTCCATAATCAAAGTGTTCAAGCAGCACGTGAACTATCTGGACGACGGACCTGAAATTGCATGGAAAGACACCGTATATGTCTCTTGGGCGGCAGAAGACGGATATATCGTCGAGGACATCAATAAATGAGTTCTGAAAGCAAAAAAAACGAAGAGTCAAAGGAAAAGCAGAAAATCCCTGCTGATTTGAAACTTGCTTCAAAGGCCAGGGCGTTCAAATTCAAAAAGCCGAATCCGGGTCCGTTCTATGCGTGGCCTATGGGACTTTGGTTTTCCCTGTTTTTCATCGTTCCTATCGTGATCATCGTGGCCTATTCATTCATGACCCGCGATGTATACGGAGGCGTTGAACCGAAATTCACGCTCAAGGCATACACGCAGATGTTCGATCCTGCATACGGAAAAATCTTTCTGCGGACTTTGTGGATTGCGGCGCTTTCAAGCTTCATCTCCATCGTGCTTGCCCTTCCGTGCGGTTATGCCATGGCGAAGAGCCGTCACCAGACTTTCTTCCTGATTCTGGTGGTGATTCCTTTTTTGACCAACAGCCTCATCCGCATATTTGCGTGGCAGACCATACTCGGAGACGCAGGGCTTCTTAACGGCATACTTAAATTTTTCTGGAACATAGGCCATTCGTTCGGTTGGACAAAAGCCGCGGAATTCGTGCCGCACAAGTTCATGTTCACACAGGGGGCGATAGTTCTCGTGAGCATATACATGTACCTTCCGTATGCCATACTCCCGATATTCACTTCTGTAGACCGCTTTGATTTCAGCCTGCTTGAAGCTGCACGCGACCTTGGGGCAACCAAGCCCCAGTCCATGTTCAAGGTGCTGATTCCCGAAATAAAAAGCGGAATAATCAGTGCGCTGATCTTTACTTTCATCCCGATTTTCGGTTCCTATACGGTTCCTCAGATGGTCGGCGGAAAGGACAGCTACATGCTCGGAAACATAATAGTGGATCAGGTTCAGAAAGTCAGGAACTGGCCGCTTGCCTCAGCATTCAGCCTTGTGATAACCATCATTTCCATGGCCGCCATCATGTGGATGCTCATGTCCAACAGAAAAGAGGCGAACCTTAAGAAAGTTTCCACGAAAGAAGACATTGCCGCGAACACCAATACGCCGCTGCTTGCCGGAGACGCTTTCGGAGGTAAAAAATGAGATTCAATCCTTTCAAGCTTTTTTTGAAAAGACAGAAACCTTCGGAGCCTGCCCGCCATGCAAAAAGGGACTGGAAAAAAAAGCAGGGCAGATGGTCGTTTTCAAAGACAGTGCTCTGGCTGTGCCTTTTCTTTTTGTTCGTTCCGCTTTTCGTGATAATCTTCTATTCTTTCAATGAATCGAAGGACACGACTTTCACCGGATTTTCTTTCGTCTGGTATGAGAAGCTGATTTTTGAGAGCAAGGATTTGTGGACGTCGCTTTTCAACAGCATGATCATCGCAATCCTCTCGTCAATCACTGCAACGGTGCTGGGAACCCTTGCTGCAATCGGCGTGACGTGGTACAAGTTTTTCGGAAAGGGCTACATACAGACTACAAGCTTCCTGCCTATGGTTCTTCCGGAAGTCATCATGGGAATTTCCCTCCTGATTTTTTTCAGCGGAATCAAGATGTCTCTGGGGCTCGGCACGATCTACATCGCGCACACGACTTTCTGCATGCCTTTCGTATACATGATGGTCAGCGCAAGAATCGATGAGTTCGACTATTCGATCATAGAAGCCAGCCATGACCTGGGCGCAAACGAAGTGCAGACTTTGTTCAGGGTGACTTTGCCGGCAATCATGCCAGGAATCATATCCGGCTTTATGATGAGCGTAACCATGTCGCTTGAAGATTATGTCATAACGTTTTTGGTGAGCGGACCGGGAAGCACGACACTTCCGCTGTACGTCTACTCGATGATACGTTTCGGAGTAAGCCCGGTAATCAACGCGCTTTCGTTCGTACTGATCCTTGCAATCTGTACGCTTACGATACTGCTTAGAAACGGCCTCAAATCGTTCGCATCATCACGCTAGACGAAAATTTTTAATGGAGATAATTTTATGAAAAGAATTGCTATGGTTTTTGCGGCTGCTGTCCTGACCGCATTTTCGCTTGGGCTTACGTCATGCGCATCTGATGACGGAAAGACTCTTTACCTGTACAACTGGACCTATTATACGCCGGAAGAAGTTCTCCGTGATTTTGAAAAGGAGTTTGACTGCAAGGTAAAGGTTGACAGCTATGCTTCAAACGAAGAGATGTATGCAAAGCTCCGTGCAGGTGCAAAAGGCTATGACATCGTTGTTCCTTCACAGGATTATGTATCGATCATGCTTAACCAGGGCATGCTCAAGGAGATTGACCAGACCAAGCTCACAAACCGCGGAAACATAAATCCTCTGGTGCTTGAAAAGGCGACCTACGATCCTGATATGAAATATGCCGTTCCGTATTATTTCGGGGCTGCCGGCGTATGCGTGAACAAGACGAAAGTCCCTGCCGGTTCGTACGAGCGTTCATGGGGCATTTTTGCCGACAAGCAGTTTGCAGGACACGCAACCATGATGGACGACATGCGTGAAGTCATAGGAGACGCTCTTGCGCACAAGGGATATGACGTGAACAGCCTGAATGATTCGGAGCTTGATGCCGCCGTGGATATGATAGACAAGGAATGGAAGCCGAACCTTGTGAAATTCGATGCGGAAAGCTTCGGAAAATCATTTGCCGCAGGAGATTTCTGGCTCTGTCATGGATATGCGGAAGTCGTTTACGGAGAAGTGCCGGAGGACAAGTGGGACGAGACAATAGACTTTTTCATCCCGCAGGAAGGAGGAGCCTCATATCTTGACAGCATGTGCATCCTCAAGGATTCAAAGCACGTCGAGCTTGCAACGGAATTCATAAACTACATCCACAGGCCTGAAGTGTATGCGAAATTCCTTGACACTTTCCATTTTCCATGCTTTGTGAACCCGTCCGCAGAAAAGTTCATGAAAGAAAAGCCCATGTACGAGGCAAGCCAGATGAACAACTGCACGCTCAAAATAGACCTTGGAGAAGGCCTTGACAAATACAACGAACGCTGGCAGAAAGTCAGGTTCACAGACTGATAAAAAACTTGGTCCGGGAATTAAGCTTCCCGGATTTTTTTTGCAAATGCCTTTATCAAATCAAAAAAAAAATCTATAATACAGCTTCTTAAAAACTAAAGCCGTTCTTGTGGGCGGCCAAACAATGGGGTACAACCATAAAAATAATTTTCTAGAGGTTTTCAATTGAAAAAACTTACCAAAATCCTTACCGCAGCACTGTCTGCCGCTTTGTCGTTTTCTGCCGTCTCATGCTCAAAAGGCAATGATAGGACGCTCTACCTTTACAACTGGACGTATTACACGCCAGATGAGGTCATAAAGGCTTTTGAAAAGGAATTTGACTGCAAGGTTAAGCTCGACAGCTATTCCACTTGCGATGAAATGTACGCTAAACTCAGGGCAGGCGCAAAAGGCTATGATGTGGTCATTCCTTCAAATGATTTCGTTTCGATCATGCTCAAGCAGGGAATGTTGAGGGAGCTGGATCAGTCCAAGATGACGAACAGGGACAAGATAAATCCCGTTGTCCAGCAGAAAATGGATTTTGACCCCGATATGAAATATGCAATCCCATATGCGCTCAGTGCAACCGGTGTAATGGTGAACAAGACGAAGGTCACGGGCGAATACAAGCGCGACTACAGCATTTTTTCAGACCCGCAGTTTGCAGGACACGCAACCATGATGGACGAAATGCGCGAGGTTTTGGGATGCGCTCTCGTACACAAGGGATTTGACATGAACTCAGTCGATGAGGCCGAGCTTAATGCCGCATACGAGCTTGTTTCAAAAGAATGGAAGCCGAACCTCACTAAATTCGATGCCGAAGGATTCGGAAAATCATTTGCCTCCGGTGATTTCTGGTTGTGCCAGGGATATCCTGAAATAGTCTACGGTGAAGTTGACGAAAGCCGTTGGGATGAAACGATTGACTTTTTCATTCCTCCTGAGGGCGGCCCCGCAACATTGGACTGCATGGTCATCTTGAAGGATGCACCCCACTACGAGCTTGCGAACGAGTTCATAAACTTCATCCACAGGCCGGAGATGTACGCAAAATTCATCGACACTTTCCGCTATCCATGCGTCGTCAACACAAAGGCGCTTGAATATGTGACCAAAAAACCTATGTATGATGCTGAACAGGCATATACGTGCACTCTCAAGCAGGATTTGGGCGACAACCTTGACAAATATCACGACATCTGGCAGAAAATCCGTTTTGCAGATTAGGAAATCATGGTGGATCTCCCGGATTGTCCGGCGTTTGCTTAGCCTGCATCAGCTTGAAGAAATCGGCCAGTGAATGTTTCCAGTCCGGCGGCATTATTTTAAGTGTCTGCCGGATTTTTGTTTTGTCAAGGACTGAATAATGCGGACGTTTTGCAATAGAGTTGAATTCTTCGCTCGTGCAAGCCGTTATCCTGCATTCAGTGTTTTTTACGGCCCCGCATTCAATTCCAAGCCTTCTGATTTCCTTTGCAAAATCAAACCACGTTGCTTCGCCTGAATCCGTAAGATTGTATGTGCCTCCCGGAATCTGCATGTCCGTTCCTGATAGGCCGATGATTTTTATTACTGCATCCGAAACTGTCCTGCAAAAAGTGGGGGAACCTTTCTGATCGTCCACGACTTTGATTTCATCCCTTGAATTCAAAAGCCTGATTATTTTTGCGGGAAAATTGTTTTCGCCGTCACCGTAAAGCCACGAAGTCCTTATTATGTAGTGAAGGCTTTGTGACCTGCGGATTCTGTCATCGCCTTCCGCTTTTGTCGCCCCGTAGATTCCGAGAGGTGAAACAGGATCATCTTCTTTGTACGGAGCAGTGGAAGTCCCGTCAAAAACATAATCGCTTGAAAAATGAATGATTGCAGCCCCTTTTTTCTCTGCAATGCGCGAAAGATTTTCCGGCCCGGTGACGTTTGCTTTTTCCGCTGCCCTTGGTTCCGATTCAGCCTTGTCGACTGAAGTGTATGCCGCACAGTTTATGATCAGCGAAATGTTTTTATCGCATGAAAAAGATTCCGCTTTTCCAAAGTCGCTTATG
This sequence comes from Treponema sp., assembly GCA_017424825.1. Classification (GTDB taxonomy): domain Bacteria; phylum Spirochaetota; class Spirochaetia; order Treponematales; family Treponemataceae; genus Treponema_D. Next base: position 11,084 of record JAFPKH010000005.1, read on the forward strand.
TCAAGCCCGCTTCCCGTTCCTATAAAATCTTTTTTCCCGCGCAAAAGCCCCCTGCATATTTCTGCACCAAGCATCCCGCTGCAACCGGTCACCCAAATCATCCGATCCACTTTCCGTTGATGTCAAAATATTTTTTGTCAATGTCAAAGCATGGAAGAGCCGTGTCTTTTTCGCTTATGACAAGTTCCTTTTTTCCTTGCCCGG
>JAFPKH010000056.1:0-3868 GCA_017424825.1 Treponema sp.
CTTGCCTTTTTCGTTGTACTTGTATTTGAAATCACCGTCAAATTTTCCGAGCGGTGAATAATTCATTTTATTATAGAAAGATTTGTAATCATCATCGCCGAGGGGCACTGCTTTTTTTGCCGAATCCTTTTTATAATATACGACCTTGGGATTGTAACGCTGGATGTAGCTCCGTATCGACTGACCGATCATAACTTTGTCAAAAGCACGGAGATCAGATGCGTACCTATATGGGCTGCTTCCGATTGTATAAGATTTTATGGAAAGATTGTTCCATGCGTAGATTTCATCAGTGCTCATCCTTACCTTGTACGGATCGGACGCTTTTTCAATCCAATAATCGGCACCAAGCATTTCTTCCGACACATCAGGTGCCAGAACTACATACGGATTCCCGGAAGCATAAGCTGCCGCAGAAAAAAAAATATATATAAAAAGGACAAGCGCCTTGAGCTTCAAAACAAATTTCTCCATATAATAATTATCAACGAAACCGAAAAAAAACTAAAGCAAAGTTTCAAATCAAATCGGCAAGTGATACGGAATTCAAGTAGTCCGTCACCAGATTGTCAAGTTTCGTCCACATCGGAAGGGTTCTGCATGTAGCGGCTTTCGGACATGGTTCGGCTCCGTTTATAAGGCATGCCACCGGCGAAAGAGAACCTTCAGTAAGAGTAAGCACTTCACCGACCTTGTAATCTTCAAGCTTTCTGTTGAGCCTGTATCCACCGCCTTTTCCATGGGCCGCATCGACAAGTCCGTTTTTTGAAAGCAAGGTCATGATCGCCTCTATATATTTTTGGGAAATATCCTGTCTGCAGGCGATTTCCTTCAGCGGAGTCCAGCTGTCATAAGGTTGTTGTGCCAAATCGATCAAAACACGAAGCGCATATCTTCCGCGCGTAGAAACTAACATATCATAATGATAGCACAAATCTGAAGAATCAACAAGAGCGAATAATACAAAGACTCTTGGCAACTGCGCATTTGTTTAATCTTGGAAAAAATGATATAATGGAAAGCAATTTCAGGAGAATACTATGGCAAGACAAATGATTATGGGAAATCAGGCTATTGCTCTGGGCGCGCTCAAGGCAGGAGTAAATCTGGCGGCAGGATATCCCGGAACCCCATCAAGCGAGATTATAGAATTCATTTCAAAATACAAGGACAAGACCGGAACCTATGTCGAATGGTCGGTCAACGAAAAGGCAGCCGTTGAAGTTGCAGCAGGTGCAAGCTATGCAGGAAGCAGGACACTAGTCACAATGAAGCAGGTCGGTCTGAACGTCGCATCCGATCCTGTGATGTGCCTTTCATATGTGGGAATCAAAGGCGGAATGGTCATAGTTTCAGCAGATGATCCGGGTCCTATATCAAGCCAGACGGAGCAGGATACAAGGACGTTCGGAGCATATTCAAAGATACCGGTCTTTGATCCGTCCACGCCGCTTGAAGCATACGAAATGATCCAGGAAGCATTCGATCTTTCAGAAAAATACAATACCCCGGTAATCCTAAGGCCGACGACACGCGTTGACCATGCATATGAATCCATGGAATTTCCTGAGCTGTCAGAATGCCGTACACGCGGAGAATTTGAAAAAGACAGCCAGCGCTGGGTGATTTTCCCACGTGCATCATTCAACAACCACAAAAGGATTTTCGAGCGCAATGAAAAAATCCTTCCGAAAGAATTTTCAGAAAGCCGGTGGAATCACATTCAGGACAGAAAAAACGGAGCCCGGATTGCATTTGCTGCAGGAGGAATCAGCTGGTGCTATCTAAAGGAAGCTCTTTCACTTCTCGGCGCAAAAAACATTCCTGTTTTAAAAATAGGAACTCCATATCCTTTCCCACAAGACATTGCGGCAGAGTTCATGCGTGAAAACAAGCGCATAGTGGTTTTTGAGGAACTGGATCCAGTAATTGAAGAAAACTTTTTGAAAATAGCCGGTCGCAATCAAATTGAATGCAATATAAGCGGAAAGCTTGACAGAACGGTTCCTGCAGCCGGAGAACTAAGCGTAGAAATAATAAAATCGATCGTATCTGCATCTGCAAACATTCCTGACACTGATTCAAAAGATGAAAAATCAGATTCAGAAAAACCGGAGCTTCCTGTACGACCGCCAGTTTTATGCGCCGGATGTCCGCACAGAGGAGCTTTCTATGCAGTCAAGCAGGCGATGAAAGGAAAAAAGACGGCCTACTGCGGCGACATAGGATGCTACACGCTCGGAAATGCAAAGCCGCTGGACATGTGCGACACTTGTCTCTGCATGGGTGCGGACATAACCATGGCTCAGGGATTCTACCATAACGAACCCGAAAGAAAATGCTTTTCGTTCATCGGAGATTCGACTTTCTTTGCATCTGGAATCACCGGCGTGGTGAATGCAGTGTACAATCAGTCGCAGCAGACAATCTGCATTCTTGACAACTCAACTACGGCAATGACGGGACACCAGCCTCACCCGGGAACAGGACGCACCATGATGGGCGAGATCGTCGAAAAAATAAGCATACCGAAAATTCTTGAGGCAATCGGAGTTTCACCGATAATCGAAGTCGATCCTTTTGATCAGGAAAGATCGGTTGAAGCCGTAAAAAAAGCATCCGAATCAAATGGAGTGAGCGCAGTAATCTTCAAGTCACCGTGCATTTCGATCGCATCAAAACTGGGATACAAATTCCCCGGCGCAAAATCAGTCGATGCAGAAAAATGCATAGGATGCAGAAAGTGCATAAACGAACTCGGCTGTCCGGCACTCAGCTTGAGCGCAAAAGCAAATTCAAGGCAAAAGCAGATTGTTGAAATTGACGGAACGCTCTGTACAGGCTGCGGTCTTTGCAAATCAGTCTGCCCTGTAAAGGCAATCGACTGACAACGAAAACACATGGGAGAAAACAAATGGCACAGAATATTTTAATATGCGGAGTCGGAGGGCAGGGAACGGTTCTTGCAGCAAAAGTAATTTCACAGGCGGCACTTGCAGAAGGTAAAAAAGTTCTTTCGGCAGAAACAATCGGAATGGCACAGCGCGGAGGTTCGGTCACAAGCCACGTAAGAATAGGGGACGATGTTTTTTCACCGATGATTCCTTCAGGTCAGGCAGATTTGATAATCGCATTCGAAGCATCCGAAGCAGTACGCAACATCGGATATCTGAAGCATGGCGGAACTGCGGTTATAAATACAAAAATCATACAGCCCACCACTGCAAGCCTTACCGGAAAGACTTTTGAAATCGACATGATGCTCGGTTACCTTGAAAAAATCGGTGCAAAAATAATTGCAGTCGATGCAGATTCAATCAGCGCGAAAATAGGAAACTCAAAAGCGGCGAACATGGTGCTTCTCGGAACGGCATCCAGAACAGGAGTCGTTTCAAAAGATGAACTGCTTTCCGCCATAAAAGTTCTCGTCAAGCCGGATTTTTACGAGCTGAACGTCAAAGCCGTAAACGAAGGTGAAAAAGCATTTTAGGAGAGAAAAATGATCAGAGAGATTTTCAGGACATTAAAGCGTTCGTTTGCCCGTTTTGCAGGAATGTACGTGCTTTGTATATGCGCATCTATTTTTGCGTCGATCGGACTGTTGACTTCAAACAGATTTTTCATTCCGTTCGTACTTGATTTTTCTGCAATGATTTTGGGCGCGCTCTTACTGAAGCTCTGGTTTGAAAAAGTTTTTCCTGTCGAAAACAAGCATTCGATATCGGCAAGGGCTTTGATACACGGAATCCCGGTTCTTCTTTCGGTGCCATTTTATTTTTTCTGCACGGCATATAAATCTTCCGAATATCTTGGGAAAGGACTTCAATGAGATACGGAAAATTCGAGAAAGAGACTTACTCGCCATAGA
>JAFPKH010000057.1:0-3005 GCA_017424825.1 Treponema sp.
CATATTGGACACGGCAGATTTGTCGTCAAAAAATCTTTCGGAAATCTACCGGATGATGGAAGAAGAATTTTCCTGAGCATCCAGGCGTATGATTTTTTTGCAGAGATATTTTCCGTCGCGTTCATCATGCGTTACGAAAATAAGCGTGCGCGGGTTTTTGTCCAGCTCGGAGATTATGAAATCCATTATTTTCATTTTCAGTTCATAATCCTGCGCATTGAAAGCTTCGTCCAAAAGAAGAATGTCCGACGGAAATGCAAGCGAACGTGCAAGCGATGTCCTTTGTGCCTGCCCGCCGCTCAGGTATTTTACAGGAACGTCTTTTTTTTCATGCAAATCAAGATGGCAGATAAAATACAACGCACGCTCCTTTGCCTCTTGAAAATCAAATTTGTTCAAAAGCGGAATCACTATGTTTTGAAAAACCGTGCATGACTGAATCAGCCTGGGTTCCTGAAATGCATACGACACATGTTGATTGTGCGATGCGATGTAATTCAGAAGGGTTGTCTTTCCGAATCCGCTCGGGGCAATCAATGCGAGCCTTTCATTTTTTTCAAATCCAGGAATGTACTGTTTTGGATCCGGGGGAATGGAATTTGTCCTGGGCTGTTTTTCTTTCAGGATGATTTTCAGAATCGTCTCAAGGATGTAGCTTACAAAAACAAGTGCGAGAGTGTATGCAAGGACGGTACTTGTTTCCAGATGAACCTGTGCATTGGCCATTGCGCTTCCCAATGCAAACCGCGGAAGACTCAGCACTTCTCCTGCGGCGATTACTTTCCAGCTCATGCCGAAACTTGAAAGCACTGCCGTTTTAAAATATGGTTTCAATGCCGGAATCAGCATGTAGAAAAGCTTTTGTTTTTTTGTGAATCCGAAAACTTCGGTCATTTCAATCATCTTGGAATCAATCGAGAATGATTCTGCTCCGGTACAGATTGAAGTTATTACAAGCGGAAGCGTCATGAGCACTGCTGCTGCAACTGGAACTGATGATGACGGAAAAGAAAACACCAAAATCAAAATGAGTGCTGCAACCGGTGTCGTCCGTAAAAGAGCGAGCGGAAACGAAAAAAAATATTTTACTGCCCTGAACGTTCCTGACAAAAATCCAAGAAAAGTTCCCAGCGTTATTGAAATGAAAAACGAAAGAATGACGCGCAGGAAAGTTGCCGAAAGATTCTGATAGAAAATTTTTTCATGCAGGAGCGAAACCAGTTTTTTCATGACTTCAAAAAATGAAGGAAGAATCAGCGGACTGTCTATGAGCTTTCCCGCAATCTGCCAGATGATTATGAATGCAGCTATGGACAGCCCGGTCAATAAAATTTTCTTCATGCGTTTACCCTGCAAAAAGCTTATATTAATAGTAGAATTTTGAATCAGGAAGCTTTTGGCCGAAAAGTTTTAAAAGCTGTTCTATCTGCGCCTTTGATTTTTTTGCCGGCGTAAAAACAAATGCGCAGTTCGGAATTGCTTTTTCCGCAATCTCTTTTGTAAGGCCAAGATTGTGTTTTTCTGCAAGCACTGCCGCTTCATGTGGATTTTTCAAAGTCCGGGCAACCGCGCCCTCATATTTTTTTATAAAATCCGCGGTTTCTTTTTTGTGCTTTTCGGCATATTTTTTGTTCACGACCAAAACCGTCATAGGAAAATCATTCCCGTTTGAGATTGATGCGAATTCTTTGCTTATGCTGATTTTTTTTATTCCGCTGTCCTTTGATTCTGCAACCGATGCGAAGGGTTCCGGGACTATTGCATAATCGAATTTTCCTGAAAGCAATGCCGGAACGATCTGTGCGTTCGGTGTTGAAAAATCAAGCGTCACGTTTTTTATTCCTTTTTTCCCGAAAATATAATTCATTATATATTCAGGCGTGGCTCCTTGCCCTGCACATGCGGCTGTCTTTCCTTCTAGCTGTTTCAAATCAGAAAATGAGCCGTCTTTTGTCAGCAGAAAAAGATTTCCGTTTCCGCAGATTCCAAGGCATAGGACAGCTCCCTTGTTTTCCGTGTAAATTTTTGCGGCGACGTTCGGCGGTAAAAATCCGAAATCAGCTTCGCCTTTTATGAGCTTTGGCAATGCGAGCTGTGCCGATGCAAACGTTTCATAATCATATTCCGGGTTTTCTTCCATTAAATAGGCGCATGGAATTGATGACGGGCCGTTCAGCACTGCAACCCTCTGTGAAAATGACGGGAGTACGGCGGCAAATAAGAGTGCTGCTGAAAAAAGTAATTTTTTCATTTTTTCCTCGTAAAAATCTGGATTTTAAATAATTCTAGCATATTTTTAAAAATAGGTGTATACTTAGATTATAAAGTATCTTGCCCCTGCTGATTCTCCGATGGCGCATACTTTTTCGCTCATAAAAAATTTCTACCCTGAATACAAGGACTGCAAGCTTGCCGCAATTTCGCCGTGTTTCGGAAAACGCCATGAATTCGATGAAAACGGACTTGGTGATTTCAACGTCACCATGTCGTCATTGAGCGCTTAAAATGGGAAAGTACGAGAAAAAAGATTTCCTGAATTGCGGTGCATGCGGCTATCGTTCGTGCAGGGAAATGGCTTTTGCGATTTTCAATTCCAAGAACAGGTGCGAAAACTGCCATCATTATCTTTTGAACGAAAACATAAAGCGTCATGAGAGTGAGCTTAAGGAAAAGCTTCGGTCATCGATAAAGCAGGTTACGGATTACAGCGTGAACGAGTTGCGTGCGTCCCAGTGCGATGTCACGAGTCTTGTTTCAAATACGGAAAAAATGAGCTTTGCTGTGAATGAATCATCGGAAGCCGTGAACCGTATACTTGAGGCGAATGCTGCTGCGGTTGAATCTTTGGAAAATGCCACTGCGGTCGGTAAGGAAAATCTGGGAAACGTTTCTTCGCTTGTTTCAGAAATCGAGGAGAATTCTTCCGGTCTTGTGGAGATGAGCAACGTAATCCAGAAGATTGCGAGCCAGACGAACCTTCTTGCCATGAATGCGGCGATTGAAGC
>JAFPKH010000058.1:0-3543 GCA_017424825.1 Treponema sp.
AGTCAGCGTTCATTCTTTGTCCGATGTGTTTGAAGTTATAGATTTTTTGCCGGGTGATGAGCTTCCGTCAGAAGCCCGGTATCCGACCATTCAGGTTCAGTTTTCTGAGCCGGTCATAGCTTTGCATGAACTTGGAGCCGTGGTTGAAAAATCTCCATATCTTTCCATCGAGCCTGAGCTGAAAGGAACGTACCGCTGGTTCGGAACAAGCCTTTTGTCTTTTGTTTCAAGCGAAGAAGTCGTTCCGCAGAAGATGTACACGGTCAAGGTTGCGCCGGACATCGTTTCTGCAAGCGGAAAGCAGCTTACAGGCCAGACGGAATTTTCATTCCACACCGAAGAGCTTAAGATCAGTTCGCTCATTCCGGGATTCCAGAAATTCAAGGACGGAAAAGGCACGACATATTATTCAGAATATTACGGTGTCATGATCACTCAGGCAATGGATCTGGGAGTCTGCTTCAATGCACCCGTAAATCCTGATGTGGTCGGCAAGTTCCTGAAGATTACCGATGAAAGCGGAAAAGAGTATTCATTCAAGGCCGAAGCATCCGACCTTGGTGACGAAGTAAAAAATTCAAAGAATATAATCCGCCTTACGCTTTTGGATGCACCGAAAGAAGGTGAGAAAATAAAGATTACTTTGCCGGAAGGTTCACGTGCTGATGAAGGTGCGTATGAAACGACGGAATCAAGGTCAGAAATCCTTCCGATAAGGGAGCCGTTTGCATATGAATCAACAAGTGAAGAATCAGATTATGCCGGATGCAAGAACTATGTGAATCTGTATTTCAATACAAGCCTTAAAGACGGTCAGGAAGAAAAAATTCTCAGCCTTCTTAGCTTTGACAAAGACATCAAAATCACGAAGGAAAACATCGGTATAAATTATTCTTCAATCGTTCTCTACAACCTTCCGGTTGATTACAAAGAGTCGTTCACGCTCACATTGAAACCGGGCGTTGAAGATGATTACGGACGCAAGACGACCGAAACATCAGTGGTAAGCGTCACGATTCCTCCGGCAAAGGGAAGTGTTTCATATAAAAACTACAGGTCTTTTGCAGTAATTGAAGCAAAATATACTCCGCGCCTTGCATTCATGCACAGGAACGTAAAAGGCTCCGGTTCATACACAGTCAAAGGAATTACGGGGCTTTCAGGTAAAAAATCCAGCAAGGGTTCTTCTACCGTAAAAGTCAATGCAGGAGAAGAAAACCAGTACACGCTTGAGACTGTGGAACTTTCCGAAGCTCTTGAACAGACAGATTCAGGGGCTTTCCACGGTGCGGTTAGATTCACGTCGGAAATTCCTTACACGACCACACGTTATGATTGGGAGTCACGCGGAAACAAGCAGGTCGTTGACACAAGCGAAAGGGATCAGATCATTCAGGTGACGGATCTTGGCGTTACGGTCCGTTACGGATACAATCAGGCCGTGGTGCTTGTCACTAGCCTTGAAACCGGAAAACCAGTGGCAAATGCAAGCGTCAAGGCTTACAAATCAAACGTATCGACATGGGAAACCGAAAAAGCGGCCAATTTCCTCCAGAACCTTGATTCAGAAAAAGATGTGGGTTCTGCAGTAACCGATGCAAACGGTCTTGCGACAATCAGCTTTGCGGAAGGAACTTTGCCCGGAATGAATTACAGCGACAGTCTGTACATCCGCGTAACTACCGATGATGATTCCGTAGTGTTTATTCCTACAGGGCACAACAGATGGAATTCTTCCGTTGCGGAAATCGATTCACCGAGCGCCGGAGAGCTGGAAAGCAGCTATGCGTTTATTTTCACCGACCGCGGACTTTACAAGCCTGGTGAAACGGTGACATTCCGTGTAATCGACAGAAATCTGAAAAAAGGCGCTTACAATCCGTACAAAGGCTCATACACAATGAAGCTTTCCGACCCATGGTGGTGGGATGCAACCGTTTATCAGACTAAGACCGGATCAACCACGGCAAACGGCACGACCTGGGGTGAATTCAAGATTCCTGAGGACATGAAACCGGGTGAATACTGCCTTTCATACAGCCACGACGGAAGCAAGGAAGTCCAGCGCTGCTACGTTCAGATCCAGTATTTTGAAGCGGCGAAATTTGAAGTCATAACTTCAATAAACAAGGACAAAACTTATTATTCAGGCGACACTCTTTCTGCAACCGTAACGTCAAATTATCTCGGCGGCGGAAGCATGGGAGAAAGCACATACTCTTCATATTGGACACGCTCACCGGTACGCTTTACCAAAGAAGGATTCGGCGACATGAGCTTCGGTCCGATCGACGGATATTATGACGGACGCACTTCCCTTGATTCATCAAAAGGAAAGCTTGATGGAACGGGTTCTGCAAAAATCTCACAAAGCTCCGGCGGTGAAAAAGTCAAGGGCATTCCATATTCATACACAATCCAGACGACCGTAACGGATTCAGGAAACCAGGCGATTGCTTCAAGCGGTTCAGTAACCGTGCATCCGGCGAAATTCTATATTGGTCTCAGCGACATAACGAACATAAAGGGATTCCCGAAAAAGGATACCCAGCTTAAATTCAATTATGTTTGTATCACACCGGAAGGAGAAAATCCTGCGGCATCAGTTCTTCCGAAAGATAAAAAGCTTACCATGGAATTGCTCCATGAAGAATGGGAAGAAGTAAATCAGGTTGCCTGGAACGGTGACATTACGACACGATACTCAAAGAAACTTGTTTCTGATAAAAAGCAGGTGCTCAATCTTTCTGGCTCTAAAAAAGAAACGGAGATTTCCGTAACTCCTGAAGCCGGCGGTGCTTATGTTCTCCGTCTTTCAACCACAGATGCCGAAGGAAATGAAGTCATTTCAGAAAACAGTTTCTATGTGACTGGAAGCGACTGGTATTGGTTCTCAAGGGACGATGCAACCGAAATCACCCTGACTACGGACAAACCTAAATACAGCGTGGGTGAAACGGCTCATATCCTCATGCGCAGCCCTCTGCCAAAGGGAACTTATCTTATTACCATTGAGCGTGAAGGAATTTTTGACAAAGAAATCCGCACGATTAACGAACCGACTTCCGTTCTTGATTTCCAGGTAAAGGAAAATTATGTTCCTGTAATGTATGTTGCAGTTTCTTCTTTCTCAACCAGAACCGAAGAGCCGCCTTCAACATATTCAGGTACAGATTTGAGAAAACCGAACAGCTATTTCGGACTCACTGCAATCAACGTGAATTCAAATACACGTAAATTCGACGTTCAGATCAAGATGGACAAGGACGTTTACACACCGGGTTCAAAGGCAAAAATCAAAGTTCATGCTTCAACTAAATCCGGTCCCGTAAAAAATGCGGAAATCACTTTGATGGCAGTTGACCGCGGCGTTATCGATCTGATTGATTATCACGTGAGCGATCCTCTTTCATATTTCTATGACAGGTCAAAATTCCCGGAATGTGTTGACGGAGGAGACAACCGTTCAATTTTGATTGATCCGGTAACTTATACAAAAAGCTCCCAGGTCGGTGGTGATGAAAAGGGCACTGACGGTGATAC
>JAFPKH010000059.1:0-2652 GCA_017424825.1 Treponema sp.
AAATCTCCGTATATTCGAGAACCGGCGTGTCGATCGGTACGAATCCATAGCTTCTGTATGTCTGTGTAAGTTTTTCTATCAGCCCTGAGCGGAGGATTTCATCCTGAGGAAGAAAATCCCTGAACCCTTTCAGGACTTTCGGTTGAATGAGTGTTTCCATGGCGATATAATAGAATCAAAATCCTATAAATTCAAGACATCAGACCAGGTGGTAGCGGAGGTAAAGAAATGCTTTTCGGGGTAGACATAGGGAACACAAACGTTGTTGCGGCCGTTTTTGAGGGAGAAAAAATCATAAACCAATGGAGGATCGCTTCGGACATAAGGCGCACCGGTGATGAATACACGTCCGTGCTGCTTACTTTGGCGCGGGACGCAAACCTGAACCTCGACAGCATATCAAGCTCCATAATAAGCTCCGTAGTGCCGGATCTGACTGGTCCTTTCATAACGGTCGCACAGAGGCTCACAAAATCAAAGCCTTTCGTCATAACTTCCGAGCTTGCAAAATCAGGAAGGCTTCCGGTGAGGCTGCCAGAAGGAACTACGCACAACCTTGGAACTGACCTTCTCTGCAATGCGGTCGGTGCATGGGAAATGTTCGGAGGCGGACCAAACATCGTCGTGGATTTCGGAACGGCATGTACGCTCACGGTCACTGACAGCAGGGGAATAATACAGGGAATAACAATTTCCCCGGGACTCAGGACTGCGGTGCACGCACTTGCAACAAACACCGCTCAGCTTCCGGTGGTTCCTCTCGTAGCCCCGAAAAGCTACCTTGGATCTACGACTGAAGAAGCTGTACAGGCAGGGGTCATACTCGGATACAAGGGGCTTGTGGAGCATCTTGTGGAGCAGACGAAAAAGGAACTCGAAAGGCTCACCGGAGACAAAGCCGGATCAGTGCATGTGGTCGCAACGGGAGGCCTGAATTCCGTTCTGAAGCCTCTGACAGACGCATTTCAGGTCGTGGACAAGGAACTTACGCTCAAGGGTCTTATGAAAATCCACGAGTACATAAGCGCTTGAGCAAAATACTTATAATGAAGCGTCATTCAGCGTGATCAGTCAATGCCGGCGGCAGTCCATTCTATTGCATCATGCGGTGGAAGCGGCCTGCTGAAATAGTATCCCTGGATGACGTCCGCACCGAATTCCTTCAGCGTATCATACTGCCATTTTTCCTCCACGCCCTCTATGACTATTTTTTTGCCCAGGTCGTGAGTGAGGTTTATTACATCCTTTATGAAAAGCTTTTTGTCGTCCGTAAGATATGCGTTAACAAGGGACTTGTCCAGCTTAAGCGTTGAGACCGGTATATACGTGAGGTACGAGAGCGATGAATAGCCCGTGCCGAAATCATCCATAAGAAGCTGTATGCCCATTGACTGGAACTGGACGAAAAGATGCCCGGCCTGCCATGAGTTTTCCATAAAAAGACCCTCGGTGATTTCTATGCTTATGAGGCTTGCGTCTATGCCGTAGGTTTTGAGCGTGGTCTTGAGGAAATCCACATAGCCGATGTCCGAAATCTGGTTGCTCGAAAAATTAATGGAAATGTTCAGGAGGTTCTTTCCCTTCTTTTTCCATTCTGCAAGCTGCATGATCGCATATTCGGTAGTTATGCGCCCTATACGGCTTATGAGTCCGCTCTGTTCCGCTATCGGTATGAACTCGGCTGGTCCTATGGTGCTGTCCTTCATCCTTACAAGTGCTTCGTAGCCGACTATCTCCTTGGTCATTGCATCGACCTTAGGCTGATAGACCATGTAGAATCCGTCGTTTTCTATTGCATCCACGATTTTCTGCCTTACTCGGTTCACGTGGCTGATTTTTTCCTCGAATTCCTCCGAGAACACGAGCGCATTGTTCTTTCCCCTCTCCTTTGCCGTCTCCATTGCTATGTCAGACTGAAGGAACATCTTTTCAACGGAAATGCCGGGTTTTGAACGGGAGATTCCTATGCTCACCGTTGCCGCCACATGTTCCATGCCTATGGTCATCGGTATCTTGAAAAGCTCCTGTATCTCCCTGATTACGGGGCTTGACCTTTCAAGCATGTCGTTGGTGACGAAAAGAAGGAATTCATCACCTGCATACCTTGCCGTAAAATAATATTTTTCTGACGCAAGCTTCTGGAGGTTGGATGCCGTATGGCACAGGAAGTCATCGCCCGTCTTGTTGCCGTATGTTTCGTTCAGCGACTTGAAGTTGTCTATGTCTATCCTGACCATGGAAACCGTCTTTCCTGCATCGAGCGCATTTCCAAGGAAACTTTCCGCAGCCTTACGGTTGTACATGCCGGTGAGCCTGTCGTGCTCAAGGTCGTACTTGAGCCTGTCGTCCACCCTCTTCATCATCACTATATTTACGACGAAGCCTGCCAGAATCAGGAGGAGCCCCGCTATGATCATGATGACGGGAACCGTTATCCTTGCGAATTCGCTGAAATAGTTCACAGGTTTATTATAGAACACGGTGTTTTTCGGAAGCTTGGACATGTCAAGGTTGAATTTCTTCATCAGCTCGTAGTCATAGGAGATGATTCCGGGAGTGTCGGTGTTAAGCGGAATGCTTGAGATCGATCTTTTTCCGCGCAGCACGTCGTTCATTACTTCGCCGGCCAGCCTGCACTGCTCCGGGAAATTC
>JAFPKH010000060.1:0-2866 GCA_017424825.1 Treponema sp.
ATCTTTTGGAATTAAACTTTTGTGTCTTGCCATCTGCACAACCTCCTAAAATAAATTTGAATTATACATGATTTCGGTAAATAAAATTAAAAACAAAAGTTCTTATAATTATTATAGCAAAAGAGAGAGGGGATGTCAAACGCTTGTTCATTAGCGTTCGTAATTTTAATATTTACTAAAACTCATGTGAATTATGCAAAATAACAGTGTTTATCTGATAATTATTTTTACGTCCGATAATATATATTATGTAAAATCAAAGCCGGAAAAATAATGGTTTATGCATTGCTTTTATTAATTTCCTGGCGACTTCCGTTTTGATTACGTAATTTTTTAATCGAGCCCGTACTTTTCTTCTGTTTTTCCTAATAACTCGGTACTAGAATTATCACAATTAACTGCTTTTCTTTTTAAACGCTCATATTTGCGTTTTAAGCCCTGTTTAAATTCTGCGCGACTCATTTATCGTACCCTGCCTTAAAAATCGTTCTACGGGCATTTTACGCGGTCGTTTTTTTAAACAAAAAACCGGCACAACGAATTGGCCGGTTTTTCATCAATTTAAATTATTTTTTCAGCAATGAAATTTTTTCTAATCTGTTTTTCAGGTCGGTATTCATTTTTTTGTCGTCTCTGAAAATGTAAGCTGTCAAACCAAAATTTTGCGGCGTAAACATTGCTTTTGCGTTAACGTTAAATGTAAAATTATTTTTTACAGATCCGCGTCCGGTTAAATTAACTGTTCCGTAATTGTCTCTGAAATCCGATTTTGTATTGACTTCTTTAAAATCAACATATTCTTTTATGGAAGGATGTTTCAGACCTTCATTTATTAATTTGTCAATAATAAGATTTGTCAGAATCGGATTCTCGAAAAACTCCGCGAAAGAATTTTTATCTTTGGTTCGCGAAGAGGCAAACAAAACAACCTCGGAAATTTTCTGAAAATTTATTTTTGAGGCGTCCTCTTTGCCCTGTGATTTGTTTATTTCCTCATGATATTTCAGAAAATCAGATACGCCGTCCCAGGGCATGGCTAACGTAATTTTTAACGGTATCTTTTTGTCAATCGTGTCATCATTAGCCTGAACATAGGCCCAGTCGTCCGGTAATGTGATCCTTCCTCCCAGTAACTCGTCATTAAAACCATATGGAACGGATTCTTTAGTCGGTGTAAAGAAACGGAGCCCTTTCAGAAACGCCTTACGGGAGTCCACATAGCCTTTAATTTTTACTTTGTTCCCATCGGTTAATTCGTTGCGTACTTTCTTTTGGGTAAATGGCGTGGCCTCCCCGATTATTTCCTTTTGCGCGTTCAGATTTGGCAGCGGGAATGTGGAAACAACCGTATAGAGCATGTTGTTGGCTGATGTTATGGAGATTTGCATATCTACCGCACGGCCCGGGCTTTTCAGCTTTTCCTTAGCTCCTCCATTATCCACGATATGAAGATACACATAAGGCTGTTTTCCGCTTTTGTTTGTGGAAATGCTGATATTTGAATTGTCAAGAAGTTCTTTTGGCGCCAGAGACAGCTTATTGCCGGTTTTTATCTCATACGGATCCGGCATGAACAGCAGATAATTTACTTTATCCGGCGAAAGCCCGTTGCGCTCCAGAACCTGTAAATCTTTATATTTTTTGAGAAATTCATCTGTTGAGAATTTTTTTCCGGTTGCCTCTTCCACCTCTTTGGCTGTATATGCGCAAATAATATTCAAGGCAGTTTCATTTTTATCCGGTTTATTTGCAAGGCCGTAGAAGCTCCTGCCGCCGATTTCCATCCAGGCAGGCTGTGACTTCAGTGCAAAACCCGAATCCAAATCCGTATAGGTAGTTGCGGCAGCAAATGCAGATAAACTTCCGGTCATCAGAAGTGCAGAGATTGAAGCGCAAAGTACTTTGTTCATCTTTCGTTTAGCTCCTTGTTATTTTCCCGGCAGCAGTTTCACTTTGTCTGCCAGATTGGCGACTGCGTTGGTTTTTGTTTTATCGCCTTTTGAGATGTACAGGCTGAGCAGTCCGTTGTTCCGGGTTCCCGCCAGGTTGGCATGGGTAAGAAAATCAAACCGGTTCATAACTTTAACATTGGTGTCAAAAGCAAGCTTAATCACCTGACCGTCATTTGCAATCTTTGCTTTTGTGTTGCTTAACACCGCATATTTTTTCAAATCTTCATTGTTGAGCAGCTTGGGCATCAGTTCGTTTAGTGCCTTTTGCATATCAGACTGTGGGATACTGAATATTTCTTCGGCTATATCAGAAATATTCTTATTTTTTTTGCTTTTCCGGATACTGTAGCTGGCTAATATTACACTTTCATCATAAATGTTGTAAATCTCTTCCGGCTTCAGGTCTTTTTCAAAATCTTTCATAAAAGCAAAGTTCGCCAGATTGCTTACCATAGTATAAGGCGCTGCCCAGGCCACATTCGCTTTCAGACCGTCCTGGTCCTTGATTTCCGGAGTAGCGCGCACATACAGCCAGTTGTCCGGTAACGAAACAAACTGTTTCAGAACCGGGTCGTTCATGCCAAAATTCTTTTTGCTTTTGTCCGGTTTAAAGAAAGTGAGGCCTTTTAAGATTGCCTCCCGTTCTTTCTGCAATGCTTTCTGGACCTTAGGATCATTCAACGAAGAATCAGTCAGCGGCAGAAGCGCTTTCTGCAAGGCCTTGGGATCCTGTACGGCACTGCCGGCCGTTTCTGCGGAAATCCCTTTTTCTTCATAGTCTTTTTTCAATGTGGAATTTTTGTTTTCGGCTGCTTTGGCTTTCTTTGCAGCTTCTGTCTCTGCACTGCAGTAAGATTCTGTCAGATACAGGATATTATTTTCAGAAGTGATGTACAGTTTTTTGTCTGTAACCC
>JAFPKH010000061.1:0-3617 GCA_017424825.1 Treponema sp.
CAAGAAAGCTTTTGCTATGTTCCCTTATGTCCAGGACTCAATCTGCCGAACATCTAAGGGTAGGGGTGTTTCCGGTGGATTCCGGTTAACCCGAACGGAGTATAAATGTGAAGGCCTCGCACAGAACGGCGTTAAGTCTGCTGCTGACAATTATAATATTCTCAATAATCTCGGTTGCCGCGGTTTTCGGCGGATTCAAGTACGTGGAGATGCATTACTATCAGCCCAGGGTCGTGAACAACATCATGAAAATCCTTGATGCGATAGGCTCGGCTTATGATTCATATGCAGACGGCATGATCGAATCTTTCGCATCCTATGCATTGGATGACCGTGCGCGTACATTTATAGAAAGAAACGTCACCGTAACCGATATAGAAACCCGTGAGCAGATGACGGGCGAATTAATGGAAAAAAACGGCGGTCTTGAGGGAATCCGGCTTGTTGAAAGCGACGGAAACCACATACATTACAGCACTTTCGCTTCTGACATACTCTCAAAATCAGAAGAGCTTGTTTCGTACAGGAATTATTCCGACTTGAACGAGCTTCCGGTGCAGTTCATCTCCACTTCTGACAACGGGGAATACGCAGGTACAAAAGAGTCTCTCAGTGAACGTGCTGGAATCTATTTCGATGCCGTCCGTGACAGGATAATCTTTTCGTTCCCATATTTCGACAAATACACAGCCTACCGCGGTACGCTCATTTTCTATGTGGAGCCGAATGATTTTTTGAGCCGTATCATAGCGGAAAACATCGTGCCCCTGAATACCAGGCTTAAGGTTGTCGCACCGATGGATTCAGACGTGAACACCCAGGAAACGGGCAATTCCGGTTTTGTTTTCGGCATGCCGAATGTCGGGCGGGATATGCTTTCCGAAGCCGTGATCAGGACTTGGGGTGCAAAAAGATATGGTTCCGAGCCTGTAGTGCAGACTGATGAAAATGTCCTCGTTCTTGTGACGGGGGTGAACTGCAAGTACGGAAAAATCGGCTGGATATGCAGGGATTCGGAATTCTCGTTCTCAAAGACGGAGAAAGTGCTTCTGCTGCTCTGCCTTTTCATAACTTTGTTCCTTATAATCTTCATATTGTTCAATTTCCGCCATGATGATTCCGTGATAATCCGTGAACGCGTCCATAAATTCGAGATGGCGCTTTTCCGTGAGTATCTGGAGCACCGTGACACCGATGACTGGAAGTCGCTTGAAAAGGAGATTTCACTCCGTAAGCATGACGTGAATGCTGAGATAGTGAAGAGCCTCGGCATAACCGGGAAAAAGCACAGCAAGGAAATTTCAGAGGCTTTGGACCGCAGCTGGAATGATTTCATGCATCTTGTCAGCGGAGGATACAGGTCAACGCTTGAAAATCTGGCCGCACCTGTCATAGACGGGGAAAATGATTCTGCAAAAGGAAGTGCTTCCGGAGATTTCCCTGTCGTCGTTGAAGAGGTTGAGGAACTTGAGGAGATTGAAGAAGCTGAAGGCCTTGAGGCTGTTGATGAAGGAGGACTTGAGGAATTGGCTGAACTTGATGACGCAGAACCTGCCGGTGATTTGGAAGAAGTCGTTGACGGCGGTGTGAAGACTGAAGGTCCGCTGTCCGATGATATAGAGGATGACGGGCTTGAGGAGCTTGTGGAAGTCGATGATGATGGCGAAGATCTGGATGTCCCTGAGGTGGGAGGTTTCGATGACCCTCTTGCTGATGAGGAAAATCTTTCCGATTCATCCGTTTCTTATGATTTGGAAGAAATCAGTCCGGAAGAAGAAGCTCAGCTTGCCCAGATGGAAGCCCGGAAAAAACAGGATTCCACATGGCAGAACTATTTCCTTGAGAATGATGAAATCGGAACTCCTCGTTTTGATGATTTGGACGACGATGACAACGGCTCTTGGAAAGAAAACGGCAGCGGGCGGTAAACGGCAGGACTGTTCGGAAACCCAGGTTTTTGAACGCGGGATTGTGAGTAGATTATGGATGACACGCAGAATCATGAAGACACGCAAAAACCTCTCGAATCTGTCAGACATGTGGGGCTGATGGGACGCTCCATTGAAATACTGCAGGCCAGGCAGTCTAAAATTCAAGGCACACAAAATGAAACGCAAGCAAAATCAGGAAGCGCAGAAAAAATGAAAATGATTGATTCTATCGAAGGCAGTTGTGAAGCCGGCGAAAATTATAAAGCAAATAAAAACGACACCCCGATCGTGTTCAAAAACGGAGTCTACACAATCCAGAACGATCTTGAAACGTCGGCCGTAAAAATGGATCCCGCATTGAAGGCTCTCGTGGATTCAGTGTGCCGGTAATTTCCCGAAACTTTTTTATATTTCCGATGTTCTCTTTATCATGGATGTCTCGAAAACAAGATTTTCCGGGGCATTGTCATGTAAAGGCGTGGAAATTTAATTTTTGAGCTTGCCGCAGCAGGAGATTTTATGAAAGCAAAATATCTTTCCTTTTTGGTTCCGGTTCTGTTTTTGACTGGATGCACAACATTCCGTACCGTGCGTATTTCCTATCAGATTGATGAAAATCAGCCTGTGAAAAGTACCGCTGTTCCTGTCGATGAAAAGCCGGTCGTTTCAAGCCGCATAGATTTTGATGCAAATCCAAGGCAGACGATAATCGGAGCGATCACCGGAAATGATTCCAAAAAGCCAAGGGGAAACTCTGCTCTCGAAATTTACGGCGGTGTGTATGAGCGTGCAAAAAATCCGTATGAAGAAGATGAAATGTACAACGTGAACATGGCCAACACAAAAAAAGCTGATTATGTCTGGAAAGGGTATATGATATGGCGTGACATGAAGGCGTATTCGTATATTTCGTTCAAGACAAAAAAGGCCGACAAAAAATATAATTTTATCATTCAGTATATGGATTGCGGCACTGTTTCCATGACATCGCATTTGGAGTACGGAAATAAAACTGCGAAGGTTCCGCTTAAGATTTTTACGGCAACGGATGGAAGTGAAAAATATGAAGTTTATATAACGCAGGATAAAAATTACGTCGCTTTCGGTGCAGATTCGGCAAACGCATCTTTGGTGGAAAAACACACGCCAAAAAGCTCTACGCGTGATCTGATAAAAATGAAGGGGCAGGTCATACAGATTATGGATTCCGCCGGAAATGTGGTTGCGCAGATTGTTGACGGAAAATACAGCCTGTATATACAGGAAGATGATCCAAGGACAGCATCGGTCATGCAAGTTGCCGCGCTTGTAGGAACATACCTCGGTATGCTTGATATTATGGATTGATTCATCATTATGGGAAATTTTATGACATGCCGTTTTGGGAGTATGTGTGTAAGTCGGTAACGAGCGGCTGATTGTCTGCAAGTCCTGGGGGGGCTGCTGTGTAAAAAAAAATAAAAAAAACATGAAAAAATCGGTTGTCCCTGTTGACAACGTGGGCGCGGGGTGATATATTAGATTTTGTCGCCGCAAAACGGCGGCGGATGTTTGACAGCGCAGGGAAGGAAGGAACAGACGACGAGCGCCGCGGGGAGGCCCGCGGCGCGGCGGACATGCACAGGAAAGAATCTTCTGGCCTACGGGCCAAAAGGATAAATCATGGAGAGTTCGATCCTGGCTCAG
>JAFPKH010000062.1:0-4378 GCA_017424825.1 Treponema sp.
GGTCACGTCGCCGGTGTAGTTGTCCACTCGCTTGAAACAAACGGCACAGTCGCTCTTGCTGTAATAATGGTCTTCCAAGTAAAGAGAAACACGACCGTCCTGGCTAAGGTTTTCTCCGTTGAACGAATACTGCGGGAAAGGACATTCCTTTGTCGTGATGAACAGATCCGGGTGTTCGATTACCCATTTTCCGTCCATGCCCGTGTGGTTCGGAACCATGTCTGAAGCGAGCCTGATTCCCCTTGCCCAACAGCGGCTGCGAAGATTTGCGAGTGCGTCCCATCCACCAAGGTTTCCTGCAATCTCGTAGTCCAAAAGTGAATATGCTGATGCGGCGGCCTCCGGGTTTCCGTTAATCTGCTTGATTCTGCGGCTTGCATAGGAGCGTTCCCAAAGACCAATCAGCCAGAGTCCGGTAAATCCTTCGTCGCGGAGATTGTCAAGCTCCTCATCTGGAATCTGGTCGAGCCTTGTGATTTCGCGCTTGTATTTTTTTGAAAGCTGGTAGAGCCAGACCAAAACAGTCTTCGCCATCAAAACGACTTTCGGCATCCACTCGCGGTCGGGACTGAATCTTTCATACTCCTTCATCAGGTTTTCGTAGGAATATGCGTCCATGCTCACTTCACCGCCGTTTGTCGGAACCCATGCGGCTTTTTCTTCCTCGCTGATTGTGTCGATTCCTTCAAGAAGACGCTTGAGCCATTCACCGAGCAAATCTGCCCAGTATGTGCGGATATAGTCGAGCTGACCTTTGAGCGAAGTGGGGGAGGCAATTACCGGTTCCTTGAACATCGCAATCAGGTTGTTGTTTTTCGGACCAAAGACAGGCTGTGTCATAAAGAATGCCTTGATTTGGTTCCAAATTTTTGCGTAATTCGGATTTGTCGAAAGCAAAGTGTCGTCAAAAAGAATCTGGAACTGATGGAACGCCGGGTTTTCATTTGCCAGATGAAGCATGATCATTTCTTCGAGAACCTGTTCCCTGTTGCTCCTCTGCTGACCTGTTTCTTTTTCGAATGCTGATTGGAAAAGATAATCTGCGGAAGTCAATTTTTTTTGATAAACGGCAACCGGAGGAAAAGTTTCCATAAACTGCATGAGAAGCTCATCAACGGCAGATTTTCCGAAATATGTGTCCAAATCAGAAAGCAAATTTGTAAAGCATTTCGGGGCTTTGTCACGGCGGAAGAGCATGCATACATAATGGAAGATTTCGTCAATAAGACCCATGGCATTCAGATTTCCGGCAGAAACCTGCTTTTCATCTTCTCCGCGCTCCTTGAACAAAGCATTCAGCTTTACCTGAAACGCCTGCACTGCTTTTAAATCTGCAAAAATGACGTTTCCGCTAGAACTGTAAAGAGTGCTGTCAAATTGGCACAAGTCCCTGACTTTTTTGCTGATATGAAATTCGTTGTAAGAAATTTTCAATTTTTTCCTCCATTATTATCCGTTTTATGCATTTCCGATATTAAGCATATCTTTTTCAATAGCTCTTCTTTTTTCATTAAATCTTCTATATATATGGGCATTCTGAAAGTCCAGTTCTTTTCGTTCACCGTTCCCGGCGTGTTGATTCTTTCGTCATCGGGATTTTCAGAATACAAATCTTTGTCCAAATACAGATAATCCTGCAGCGGATTTATAAACCATTCGGATGCAGTTTTTGCCGCGCTCTCCAAAATGAATTCCGCAGCTTCCGGTGAAAATTCTGCGTTCGGCGAAATTGTGGTCGGACAGCCGTTTTTGTATGCGGCATCAAAAAATCCGTAGAGCGAAGGCTTGTCTTCATTCCACCATTGCCGCATCGTCGGACTGTCATGCACTGAAACTGAAGTTACGCTCAGCTTTGGATATGTGTCGAATTTTTCGTAAGGTGCGTTATCCTGATCCCAGAATCTTGTCCATCTGATTACGCGCAGTGATGCAACGTTCAGCGAAGTAAGGACTTTTTGCAGACCCGGAAGATTTATGCCCAAATCTTCACCGCAAGGCTGCATTTTTGTTGAGGAAATGACCGGAGCCAAAATGCACGGACCGTTACCAAGCCAGATTTCTTCGTTTTTTTCCTCAAGGATTTTGAACTCATCTTCAAGGATTTCCTTTTCCGATTCATTCAGTGATTTCCACGCCGTAGTATTTTTGTAGCTCCAGACCGGAACATACTGACCTTCTTCGATTTCAAGCAGAGTCCTGTCACGCCACTTTTCCGCAAAAACTTCCTTAATCCGCTGATTCATGTTTTCGTCATCAGAAAATTCAGCCGCATAAATAAAGGAGTCGTTCGTAATGTCTTCCTTGAATTTCCAAAGCTCTTCACCTTCGATTTTGTAGCAGATTTTTTCAAGGGCTTCGGTTGCCTTTTCATAGTTTCCGGTAATGCCGCTGATTGCCTGTGTCGGGATGTGCGGTTTTGAAAGCCATTCGAGACGCTCTTTTGAAAAACCAGAATCTTCAAGGATTTCTTTTTCCATGGTTGAATAATAGTTCGTGTGACCGAGAGCCGCAGTGCTTTCTTTTTCCGGATAGACCCACATTCTGAAAAATCCGATTACATGATCGAGCCTGAATGCGGAAAAATATCTTGAAGCACATGAAAGCCTTTCTTTCCACCATGAGAATTCATTTTCCTGCATTGCCGCCCATTTGTAGACCGGGAATCCCCAGCACTGACCTGTTGGGTTGTCAAAATCCGGCGGTGAACCTACTTTTGATGACTGGTCAAAAAGCTCCGGGTAAGCCCAGCAGTCTGCACTGTCTTCGTTTATCAAAATGGGAATGTCGCCTTTAAGGATGATTCCCTTGCTTCTGATATAGTTTGCGGCATTCAAAAACTGCTCGTGCGCACGGATCTGGCACCAGATGAAAAAATTGTGGCTCATCCGCAAAGCCCGGTTACTCCAACGAAGCTCAATCTGATGGCGCGTCATGTTTTTTTTGTCATCGTCCCATTCTTTCCATGAAGCCTGGGAATATGAATCTTTCAAATCCTTGAAAACCGCATAATAGATTACCCACGGATTGTCTTCTATAAAATCCCTCATCTGGATTTGGAATTTTGATGCGATGGAAACTAAATCGGAAGAATCTGCGTTGACGGTATTCCTGCCATGACCGGTTTTTTTGTCAACTTTTTTGAGCATGTAGGAATACAAAATATGAAGAAGCTCAATCTTACCGGAGGAAACTCTGTTGTAATCAAATCTTTTGCCCGGAGGATTCTGCTTGAGAAATTCCTTGTATGCTGCGGAAAACGGACGGCAATATTTTTTTGCGTCTTCAAATTCCGGCAGATCTTCTATCCGAATGTACATGGGGTGAAGCGCATAGGCGGACAAAGCTGAATAAGGAGATGACTGCGCCCCCGTGTCATTGACCGGAAGAAGCTGTATTATTTCGATTCCGCTTTGCTGGCAAAAATCCGCGAAATCCTTCAATGCCGGAAAATCCCCGACGGAAGGACACTTTTGCGAACAAATAGCCCCTAAAGGAACGACAACACCTGTTTTTCTTTCCATAATCTAATATTCAGCCTACTCCATTTAAAGTATAGCACAGTTTCCGAAAAATAAAAGAATAAAATACGAAAAATATGATAAAAACTTGTCTTTAAGAGTGTTTTAAGTTGAATCCAAGAAAGCAACGGATAAAATATGCCCCCGATAATTTTTTTAAGAATTAATTGTTATTTTATTAACATTTCCCTTGACCATTAATAATCTTCTATATATAATACTTGAAAATACGACGCGGGGTAGAGCAGTTGGAAGCTCGTCGGGCTCATAACCCGGAGGCCGCAGGTTCGAGTCCTGCCCCCGCTATCAAAGCTCTCTTGGGAACAAGGGAGCTTTTTGTTTTTAAATTGGATTAAAAAATCAACAATAGTTTGGCAGGACTCGAAGCCGAAGAGAGCGCCGACCAGGTGGGAGGAACAAGCGAACGAAGGCCGGCCCAAAGGGCGAGTCCTGCCCCCGCTATTAAAGACCACTCAAAAATGAGTGGTTTTTTGTTTTTATATACACTTGTTGCTTTCAGTTCGCAGGCCGCAGGTTTTTAGCCTGCGGGGTTTGTCGTATAAATTTAAAATTCAAAGTTCTGGCAATGTTTATGAATTATCCAGCAGAACAAAAATCTCTCTTTTTTCTTTTACCACCTATTACTACCTTTACTTTTGGTGGTAATAGGTGTTAAATATGTGTAAGAGGTTTAATATGGCAGACATAAACGAATTAGAAGAACAGATTGCAAAACTTCCTGTAGGATACATTATTGAAAAGGTCATAAACGACAAAAAATATTACTATCAGCAATGGAAAGAAAATGGAAAGTCAAAAAGCCGCTATATTTCTGAAGAAGAAGCAAATACTCTCAAACC
>JAFPKH010000063.1:0-6050 GCA_017424825.1 Treponema sp.
TATAGTCCTGCGAGATTTCCTTGGATTCTGAGCTTCCCCTATACAAACGGTCGGCAATATAGGCACAAAAGCCTCCTTTTTCATCGAGTGCCGAAAAATACGGATAAACAGCGCCATAGGGGTTCTGCATTTTTCCGTCTTTCACCGGATACGCAAGGATTCCCAGAACCACATTTTTTGGAAGCTCCATTGAAAAAGTTTCTGCCGTTTTTTCAAGCGTAAAAGCCTTTTCAGAGCCGCCGTCATGCACGATAATCTGCCAGAAATCAAAATCCGGGGGAATTCCGCATGCATTACCGGCGCAAAACGAAAAAACAGCGCATGTATCCGGGTCAAAAACGGTGCATGCAGACAAAAAGCAGAGTGCGGCGCATAAAAAAAGCAATTTTCTCATATATTTTTTCATATAATTGTTATATGCAAAGAAAATCAAAATCCGCATAAAAATTCAAAAAAAAAGCTGAATTTCTTAAAATTCTGTTTCCCCTTGACTGCTTATGGGTTATAATGGTAGTAGAGAGAGTGTGCCGATTATAGTAGAGATGTGTTTTTTATAAAATTTTACCCTCCCGTAAAAAAGTAAATCAGCAAATGTTATTCTATAAAAGATTTGCAGGTCGGTAAAAGCAGGCGGGTCAAAAAGATTTCCTGCCTTTGTCAAAGAATTTCCAGTCCTTTTTCATGGAGGAGGATTATATGAAAAGATATTGTTCTACAGCCATTGCCGCCATACTGATGTTCTCGTTGGTTTCCTGCGGTAATTTTCAGATTCCTGAATCAGTGTCCATAAAGACAGACGCAAAATTCCAGGCACCTCTGGGAACCGGTTCATTCGGTATAAGCTCTGTATTTGATTTCAACACGCTTCGCCAGACCATACAGGACGCTCTTCCCAACTCTCAGGTCTATGACTATATAATGCCGGAAAAACCGGACGTGCAGAATTACCTTGTGAATTATCCCATCCCGGACTTGGGCGACATGATTCCTACGGACATGCTCAACAACCTGAATCTGGGTGATGCACTTGGAAGCAATTTCCCGATGACCATACCGATTCCCATTTCCACAGGCCAGGATCTTTCTCAGGATTTTTCAGCGCCTATTACATTGCCGGAATTCGCACAATATTTTACCAATCTC
Source organism: Treponema sp. (assembly GCA_017424825.1). Taxonomy (GTDB): domain Bacteria; phylum Spirochaetota; class Spirochaetia; order Treponematales; family Treponemataceae; genus Treponema_D. The sequence continues at coordinate 1,144 of JAFPKH010000063.1, forward strand.
GGAGCCGTAAATTTCGACACGGATGAATTCAGCGAGGGGCCGGTTCCAAGCATACCGACATCCCTTATGCCGGAAGCAACCGTAAAAGGCGGCAACGATGATCTTTCATATACGAGAATCTACTATTCAGCAGGAAAAATAAAGCTGACTTTTACACAAAAAGACAGCAATTCATATTCAAACGGCTATCACCTGTATCTCAAGGCAACTATATATGACGGCTCAAACATCATAGCCTCAAGCAACAACGGAAATCTGCAGGACATAACGGAAAATCCGGTTCTGGAAATTCCTATGACAGCTTCACAAGGACTCCCAAGCACGTTCAAAGTAAAATTTGAAGGAAATGCAAGCGGCGGTAACAGTTCCGTAAAACACACGCTCAACGTCAAGTCTACGTTCGATGGCATGCAGCCGACCAAAGTCGAGGGAGTAACGGCAAACGGCTCGGCCCTTGGATTGGACGAAAACTCGCTGAAGCAGGAAAAGACCCTTGATCTCAGCGGCAAAATCCCGTCCGGCGTAAAAAGTCTGAAATTCTCGGGTGCAAAGCTTAAATTCAAAGTAAACGCCCCGGAAGGTTGGTCAGGTGTTTTCCTTGAAATCGACGATGAAAACGGAGGCCTTGCATTCAGCGGCACGGGTTTGACCACACACTCATTGACCAGCACAAGCGCAAATGACGGAAGTCTCATCAACAAGACATATACTTGGGATGCAACGATCGACGCAACTCAGGCAACGTCAATCAAGGCGACGATCAAGCCTACCGTCAGGCTGCAGAATGCAACTATTGCGCTTAACCCAAGCCAGACAACCGTTGACGTTCAGACCGAAACATCTCTTTCATTGAAAAACATCGATGAAATAGTAGTGGATCTCAATGCTTTGACGAACGGAGGCCTGCAGTTTGATTCTCTGCCTCACACGCTGCCGTCAACGCTCATCCAGTATATAAGGGGCATTAGATTCAAAGAATATGCTTCCGATGTAAACGGAAATGCAACATCCAACAAAAGGGAAGGACTTGGATTCAAGTGTTCCGTAACAAACACCCTCCCGGCAGGAAACGACATAGCTCTGAACGTCAAGCTTTTCACGGATCAGTCCGATTCTACAAAATACTATTTCGACAAGGAGCTGGTCATCCCAAGCAACGCAACTGACAAAGCCGTCAATTGCATCGATTATCCGAACATACAGTTCCCGGCCTATGATGAAAACCAATCAGAATTTGACTTCGGACTCGATATTTCAATCAAGAACGCAAATAATTTCACGCTCAAAAATATAGAGCTTGGAAAAGACTACTCAATCAACCTCACGATAAATGATTTTGTCCTTGATTGGGATTCAATTTCATTCAGTCTTTTAAACGCCGGTATTTTCCCAAAATCAGATTCCAAAGATTTCCCGTTCGATATTAAGGAAATGACAAAAAGTCTGCCTATACCGGAAGACCTCTTTTCTGCCCTGTCGCTCCACACGCTGCCTGTCTATCTGTATGTGCAGAGATCGGAAAACCTTTCGTTCCTTGATTCGATAAACTTTGCGGGAAAAATGTACATTTCATACAAAAAGGACGGAATTCCCCGTTATGTAGACATATTGAACAAGACACAGACCTTGCCCCTTACCTACAAAAACATAGGCATAGTCAACACCGCTATTCCTTGGCCGGCAGACACAAGCATACCGTTGGAAGGAAAACCGTCTGATCCGTCAAATGTCGCATATTACCTTTCAGACGCTCATGCAAGTGCAAGCATTGACCTGAAGGACGTTCTTTCAGATTTGATGTCAATGGAAGAGCCGAAAATCAATTATGAGATAAATGCCGGCAGCGCACCGTCAACAATCTACAAGTCAGCGATTGAAAATGCTGGCCAAGGGGAAACAAAGCTCGGCATTTCCATTGCATTCCTCCTTTCACTCGACATTGATCTTAAGTCACAGATTTCAGTTGACCTGCTGAACATGGACAACATGGAAATCATACAGGGATACAACACACCGGATGAAAACGGACAATATTCTGACCTTCTCAACCGCACGAGCGCAGATGATTATGCTGAATATGCACAATATGCAGATTTAATTGAAAATGTGGGTATTGAATACACCCTCAATAACAATCTGATTAAAGGAGACGGTCTTTCTATCATCCTTGACGTTAATGACGTAAAAGGAGAAACCGGGGTACATAAATCCGCAGAGTTCTCCAACGGACACCACAGCTTGGACTTCAACAAAGAGGACATAAAGAACGTCATGACAAAATATCCGTTCCATCCTGACATACTGATAAAGCTTGGACGGGATTACACGAACGGCGAAAGCAAAGCTACCGGATACAATTCACCTGTGAATTTCTATCTTTCACGCAGCGGCATAAGCGATCCGAAAGCACTTTCGGCAAAAATAATTGCAGTCGTAAATATGGACGGCAACACCAGCTACAAAATCTGGCAGAAATAAGAAGGAGGACGACTATGAAAAAGCTTTTAGCACTTTTGGCCGTAGCTCTTACAGCTGCACCGTTTTTTGCAGACATATATTTTCCCCACCGCTTCGTTGACATAGGCGTGGACGTATCGGCGGAAGTAAGCCAGAACCTTTACGGAGCAACCGAAGTATTGGTCAAAGACCTGGTCATTGATTTCAACAAAATCTATGACAATATGGATGACGGCGGATTTATTTTCAAGGCAGGAGAAGAAGCCGACCTTTTCGCACGCATAAACATAAACGGCTATGGTCTCGGAGTGGAACTTTCTGAATCAGTTGCTTCTTCGATCAACATTTCCAAAGAATTGTTCGGTCTTTTGGCAAACGGAAATGAACTTGACAAGCCGACCGACGTTGGACTTGGTTTGTCGATGGAATCCTACATAAGCACAAGCATCCCCGTTTACCTTAAATTCGGCAACCTCAAAATCACGGCAAAACCGTCATGCTTCCTGCCTATAGCATACATGCCCAGACCGGATGCAAAAGTAACTTATACAATGAATTCAGACGGAATAATACGTGTGGATGCAAATGCAGACGTCAATATGTATTCAATCATCGATCTTTCATCTGCAATCACCAGCACGAGCAACGGCGAAGGAACACCGTCAACAAGCTTTGACTTTACCTCCATTATGAACGATCCTCTGGGCATGCTTCAGGAAATACCAAGCTTCATCGGAGGAAACGCTGGATTTGACCTTGCAGTGCAGGCAGAATATCCAATTGTAGAAAAAGTGCTCGATTTGGGCGGCTATGTAAGCGTTCCGGTATTCCCTGGCAGGCTTGACAACAAGCTTTCATTCTCTGCTTCAGCCTATGCCGAAACGACATCCGGTGTGCTTGACCATTATTCAGCGGAGCTTACAAAACCAGAAAGTGAAAGAAGCAACGAAATACCGTTTGAATATGACTACAGCTTCAGTAACTTTGCCGCAAGCAAGGCAGATGAGCCTTTTACAATCAACAGACCTCTGCGCATTGGTATAGAAGCCGCTTACAGACCATTCGGAGGCACTTGGTTCACATTCCATCCGAAACTTGGCGTTGCCATAAGAAATCCGTTCGGAAAAGATTTCGACTGGGCATCAAGCATTTTCCCGGAATACAGCCTTTCAATCGATCTGTCGTTCTTCAGCGTAATCAATGCGAGCATAAGCACTCAGTACATCGACAAAGTGTTCATGCACTCAGTAGGATTCTCGCTCAACGCAAGGATTCTTGAACTAAGGCTTGCACTTGGAACCGGAAGCACTGAATTTATGAAATCATTCAAACTGAGCGGATTACAAGCTTCTGTGGGCGTTTCCATGGGTATATAAAAAAAGACCTTGAGCCTAACAAAAGAGGGTGCACTTCAAAAAACTGAGGCGCACCCTTTTTTATGCCTGAACCGCTTTTAAAAACGGCCGCTTACTGATAATTCTGGCGGTCATGCTTTGACTGGCAGTCCACGCAATATGCCGCCCAAGGAATATATGTCAGCCTTGGCTCCGGTATCGGTTGTCCACAATCAAGGCAGATTCCGTAAGTTCCCTGATTTATCCTTGACAATGCGCTGTTGATTTGGTTCAAAAGCTCCGCATCACGTTCTCCAAGCTGATTCAGAAGATATCCGTCAACAGCATAAGAAGCAACATCTATTTCATCTCCTGGTTCCTGTCCGCTCGTAAGTTCCGTAACTTCTGCATTTCTGTCTGAAATGGATGCCACAAGCTCTTCCTTTTTGGCAAGCATCTTTTCCTTGGCTTTTTCAACAAAGTCCTTTTTCATATTAAATCCCCTTTATTGACAATTTGAAGTATTTTGTACATATTATTATAAGAATTTAAAAAAAGCAAATAAATTCGTAAGTCTTTTTTAGGGCACTTGAATGTATTTTTTTTGATTCTTTGGAGGAATCTGTGGCAAACAAAGACGAAGCTATTGAGGTTGAAGGCGTTGTAAAAGAAGCTCTTCCTAATACAATGTTCCGCGTAGAATTGCAGAATGGTGGACATGTGATTCTTGCCCATCTGAGCGGTAAAATGCGCAAACATTACATCAGAATCGTTCCAGGCGATACAGTGAAGGTCGAGCTTTCTCCTTATGATTTGAACCGCGGACGTATTATTTTCCGCGAACGTTAAACCATCAGTTTTCTGCCTAAAACCGGATTCATGCAAAAACGCTGGATCCGGTTATTTTTTTTCTGTACTGCCTGACGGGAAGATGTATTTGAGCGAATTGACGGTTCTCATGAATCCCTTTATACCGCCCACGACAAGCAGGATATTCAGCGGGAAAAAGAACAGCAATGCGCGTAAAGCCAGGAAACAAAGCGCTCCCTGGATTATGCCGGTGAAAAACATCCCGACACCCTCTTTCCTTGAAACAGGTCGTGATTTCCGTGTGAA
>JAFPKH010000064.1:0-2672 GCA_017424825.1 Treponema sp.
AAACTATCGTTTACTTTTGTGAAAATATTTACATCTGTAATTCTTTGGCGCAATTTTGGATATGTTTACATCTGTAAACCTATAAATCGGTTATATCTTATTGTTTACATTTGTAAAATAGAGGTTCGGATTTACAAAAATGAAAATCTCGTATTTCGGACGATTTTCTTTTCTTCGATACCAAATCTCCTTCCAAAAATATCTCCCCTATTTTGCCCCTTAAAATGAGTTTTGAAAAAGCGTAAACTTTCATTGTTCACAAAAAACAATGTATTATTTTTGTGTCTGGAATTTGAGTCATTTTAATAGATGGTATTGCGGTCTGAAAATATTCTCACTGTCCTATCGGATGCGACCAGAGCTGTTCAATTTTTGAAAATTGCGGCACAGCAATTGCAAGAATACGGACTATGGTATAAAACCACAACAAAAATGAACACTTATAATTGCCACATATCAAACTTAATAACAGCGAGTTACATGCAAAAATCTGGTTTTATAAACCATTCTGGATTGAAAAAATCAGCAACCGCTTACCTACGAATCGATTTGTGGCAAGGAAATCTCATTAAATTTGCAAACAAATAAATGATATAGACATGAAGAAAAAACTTTTATTTATCGTAGCTATTGCAATAAGCACGACAATGTGTTCGCAGAATTCAATCGTGGAAAGCAACAACAGTTTCACTTTCGATGTCATGCGCAACATCAACAAGGATGACATATCAAAGGATGGCACTAATATGTTCGTCAGCCCGTTCAGCATCTACGATGCCTTGGCAATGGCATACGACGGCGCAGCAAAGAAGACCGCCAAGGAAATGCGTTCCGTAATGAAATTCAAGAAGGACCAGACCGAATCACACGACGAATTCGTCAAGTTGCTAAACGAATACAAAAAGGACAATAGCGTCTTCACCATAACAAATGCCGCCGTAGCACAGAAAAACTACAATTTCCTCGACAGCTACATGAAGTGCCTCAAGGACTTCGACGCAACAATATCGCAGGCCGACTTTAGCAAACCAGAGGAACGTGCAGATGCCGTAAAAAAGATAAACGATTGGGTATCAAAGAATACCAATAAAAAGATTACGGACTTGCTATCAAACAATGACATTGATGAACTCACCCGTCTGATTCTCCTGAACGCCATATATTTCAATGCAAACTGGTCAACCGAGTTCAAGGGCGAAAAGACAAGGCAGATGACTTTCTACGGCAAAAATTCGGTCGAGTATGTTACCGACTTTATGAATGGCACTCAGAATGTCGCACTTAGCCAAAGCGATGATGCCCAGATGATGAAAATCGACTACGAGAAGGAAAAAGCTTCTATGTTCATAATAATGCCAAAGGAAAACGTTGATATTGACAAGTATATATCAGAACTTGACGAACAAAAGTTTGCCAGCCTCGAGAAATCCATGCAGACTTTCAAGGCCGACGTTTCAATGCCAAAGTTCAAGATTGAATCGCGCTTCGAAATGAAAAAGGTGCTGATGGAAATGGGCATAAAGGCTGCATTTACAAAAAGTGCCGACTTCTCGAAGATGAACGGCAAGAGCAACCTCCTGATTGACGAGGTAATACACAAGTCGTTTATTGAGGTTTCGGAAAAAGGAACTGAAGCAGCCGCTGCAACTGCAGTTGTTGTCAGGGAAAAAAGCATGGTGATGAAAGACAATCCGAAAGTCGTAATCAACAGGCCATTCGTTTTCGTGATAAGGGAAAACAAAAACAATGCTATATTATTTATAGGTAAATATGTAAAACCAGAAAAATCAAAGTAAAATGAAAAGATTAGTTTTATTTGTTGCAGTTGCTATTGCAAGCCTGACTGCATTTGGACAAAAGGATTACGCCGATTTCGACAATCTGGCAGACGTGCTGATAAAGACCAAGATTGCCCACGCAAAAAGCAAGGACGCAAACAGTCCTCTCGAATTGTCGCTCTATTTCCAAAACACTGGAACAAAGAACGTTATAGTCCGTTATGAAATATTCATCAAGGATAGCAACGGCGAAATGCGTCACAGCGGTAAGAAAGAGAAAAAGTTGAATGCCGGACAGAAGCAAGTCGGCAAAATCAGCGGTCTCTCCTACGAACTCATTGGCACCAACATCGATGACTATGCAAGCGGTGAAAAGCAATGGTACTTCACTTTGCTGGAAATAAAAGACGCTGAAACTGGCGAAGTCATTGCTACAAGCGAAAAGACAAGAGAAGAATAATACACCATTTATACCTAATATCATTTGTCCCTGCCGAATTTTCGGTGGGGATTTTTTTGTGTTTTTGATGTCCCTCAAAGCAGAGTGGAACAGCGGAAAAAAGTGGGTGGAGATTTGTAGAGGCAATGTTAATAACGGAATCTCTCGAAGACGGATTTCGTTTTTTATCCATTGCGTTAGCAATACCTTGATTGCCGCCTTGGCTGGTGAGCGTTAAGAAAATCGGAGGAACGAAGCGTAAAAAATCAGTCTGTTCGAAGGCGGAGTGAAACGGAGACAAGTTTCTGATTTTTAGCGAAGCAGACTCAGCGGACATGGTTTTTTGTTTACTTTTTTGCCAACAAAAAAGTAAAAGCCCCGCGGCTGGAGCGGAATGCTAATGCGGATAATCATATACATTTCTGTTATCGCACAACTCCACCCAATATGTCGGC
>JAFPKH010000065.1:0-6993 GCA_017424825.1 Treponema sp.
CCGCACAGCTTTTCAAGTTCCTCAGGCTTTACGACATTGTACGGACGCTTTTCAGCAGCCATCTTTTTGCAAAGTCCTCCGAACAAAGATGCCCGTTCTTCACTGAAATACAGGCGGCGGATTCTCTGCCATCTAATCTTTTCAAGTGTCTTTACAGCGGCGAATCCACATACGGCAAGTTCGTCATTCAAAGTATTTTTCATTCCTATATTATAAAGCAGAAAACAGATAAAGGTCAAAGGGGGTATCATAAGGATGCATGCTGCATTTGAAACGTCCGGGGAGGTTCCAATTATCCGAAAAAAGATGTATAATGTGCGAATGGATTTCAGCATTTATTTAAACCGCATTGAAAAAGAGCTTGCACATGCACTGCCCTGCCGCCCGGATGAAAAATGGACGGAAGGATGCTTCGGCACGCTTTTTGAATCTTCGGATGAATCCCATATAATGCCTCTTTTGGAACCGACGCGTTCGCTCGTGGACTTGGGCGGTAAAAGATGGAGGCCGCTTCTTCTTGTCCTCTGCGCAAAAGCAATGTGCATCCGTGAAAAAAAGAGCCGGGATGACGCTGATTCCATACAGGAAAACGCATTCCGGCTTACGCCGCTCGTTGAATTCGTCCATACTGCATCCCTTATTCATGACGACATAGAAGATAAATCGGAGACAAGGCGCGGAAAACAGGCCGCATACCTGACATACGGGCTTGACGTTTCGCTCAACGCGGCTTCATGGCTTTATTTCCAGGCTTCGACGTGCATTTCAGCTCTGGACGTAGAACCCGAGATGAAAAACAAGCTTTACGGGCTTTACACCATGGAAGTAAGAAGGCTTCACCTTGGTCAGGCAATGGACATAAAATGGCACAACGACAAATATTCATGTCCGGGCACCGGCGAATACCTTGCGATGGTTCGTTGCAAGACAGGCACGCTTTCATCTTTGGCGGCAAAGACAGGAACGCTTGTTTCCCATGCTGATCCGGATCTCATTGAAAAAGCAGGCAGCGCGGCATCAAAAATCGGAGCGGGATTCCAGATCATAGACGACGTGATCAACCTTACGACCGGAAATCCCGGAAAAAAACGCGGAGACGACATCGTTGAAGGGAAAAAATCGCTTCCTGTGCTTACGTTCCTGAACAGGGTCGGAAATCAGTCAAAAGAAGCCTCAAAGCTTACGGAATGTTTTGAAAAAGCCTCCTCAGAAGGGATTTCAAGTCCGGCGGTAGAAGAGGCAATCGGTCTTTTGGAAGCCTCAGGTGCGGTGGATTCTGCTGCAGAAGAGGGAAAATCCCTGATTCATGAAGCATGCGCAGATTTTGAATCTGTTTTCGGGGCGGAAAATTCCGTTACAATGGAAATCAAGGAATTGTTTACAGCTATGATTCCAAAAAAATATCTTAAGGAGGAAAGCCGTGCTTGAAAGCTACGAAAAGCTGAACAACCAGGCCATAGAGCTTGCTTCCAAGGGAGAATTCACGGAAGCCATCGCATGTTTCAAAAGGGCGATATCGATTGAAAACCAAAATCCCCTGCTGTGGTTCAATCTAGGCATAACATACCGTGACGCAGGCAACATGCAGGCCGCATACACAGCACTTGAGACTTCGTTTTCGATGAATCCGTACAACGAAGAGCTTATAGAAACCCTTGCCGACGTGTGCTACCATACGAACAGGATCGACGAGGCTTTCGGATACTGCTTGCACGGACTGAACTACAACCCATGCAACAGCCATATATGGAACAACATGGGCGTGATTTATTTCAACCAAAAAGATTACGGTGCGGCAGAAGAGGCTTTCGAGCAGGCATTGACGCTGAATCCGTATTATTATGACGCGCTCTACAACCTAAGGGACACATACAGCGAGCTTGACAATCCCCAGGGGGCATCCGAGTGCAATAAAAAAATGAAGGAACTTAGGAAAGTGATGGGCAACGCATGAAACTGACCGTCGTTTTCCAAGGGTAACAGTTATGACAGACAAGGCTTTCGTGCTTTCGGTTCAGGCAGGCTCCATAACGGTCATGCCTATGCAAAAGGATTCCTGCGCGGCATGCACCGCAGACTGTGCAAAGCGTACGGCATCATTTACGGTCAACAATCCCCGGAATCTGGACATAAAGCCCGGATGTACGGTAAAGCTTTCGGCATCAAGGAAAAATCAGGCGGTACAGGCGCTCGTTTCGCTTCTGCTTCCTATTTTGTCTGCCGTAGCAGGATATTTTTTGGCAGGTCCCGTGTGCGCTGCTTTCGGCTTCAATGCAGGAGACGGTGCAAAAGCGGCCGGCGTGCTGATCCTTTTTCTGGCGGCATCGCTTGCGGTGTTTTTTTTGACAAGGAAATTTCCTATTCCCGGAACCCCGGAAATTGCAGAAATACTTTAGGAGTTACATTTAATATGAGCAAATTTATTTTGGTTACAAGCGGAGTATGTTCCAGCTTAGGAAAAGGCGTTGCGGCAAGCACTATCGGAAGCCTTCTTGAATGCAGCGGGCTGAAAGTCACAATGCTCAAATGCGACCCCTACATTAACGTCGATGCTGGAAACATAAGTCCGTATCAGCACGGAGAAGTATACGTAACGGAAGACGGTGCGGAAACTGATTTGGATCTCGGTAATTTCAGCCGATTCACAAGCATAAACGTCACGAACCAGAACTGCATTTCAATAGGCCGCGTATATGAAAACGTAATCAAAAACGAAAGGGCCGGAAGATACAACGGACGTACCGTACAAGTGATTCCTCACATAACCGACGAAATCAAGCGCTGCATACGCCATCTCGGAACGACGACCGGAGCTGACGTAGTGATCGTGGAGATCGGCGGAACCGTCGGTGACATAGAAGCCGTTCCGTATCTTGAAGCCGCAAGACAGCTTATCCGCGAGCTTGGACACAGCAATGCAATCAGCGTGCACCTTACCTTGATTCCCGTAATAACCGGAGGCGAGCTTAAATCAAAGCCAACCCAGCACTCGGTCAAGCAGCTTCAGGAAGTGGGAATACAGCCGGACGTGCTTATCTGCCGCTGTTCAGGTGAAGTCGATGACGGAATCAAAAAGAAGATAGCGTCTTTCTGCAATGTTTCCCAAGGCGCGGTCTTCGTTTCCCCGGACATCAACAAGTCGGTCTATGAACTTCCGGTCAAATTCCATGACCAAGGGCTTGATTCAAAAATCCTCGAAAAGCTCGATTTGGGCAACAGGACTACCGACATCCGCCAGTGGACTGACTTTCTTTCCAAGCTCAACAATCCGGTCAACGAAGTTACGGTCGGAATGGTCGGAAAAAAGGACTACCTCGACAACTGCTACAAATCAGTGCATGAATCCCTTTTCCACGCCGCAGTCACTGCATGCAACGCAAACCTTACGATCAAAAAGATTGATGCTGAAACGCTTGAAAAAGGCTCGGATCCTGAAAAAGATTTCGCCGGAGTTGACGGAATCGTAATCCCGGGAAGCTACGGACAGCGCGGTTTCATGGGGCTTTTGAAAACAGTGCAGTATGCCCGCGAAAAAAAGATACCGTACCTTGGAATCGATCTCGGAATGCAGCTCATGGCGATTGAAACGGCACGTAACCTCTGCGAATGGGAAGATGCAGACACTACGGAATTCATGCAGAATTCTGAGCATCCTGTCATCTCTCTCCCGGAAGAACAGGCAAGCCCGAGCGAAAGCGTTATGAAACTGGGTGCATCCGAAGTGACAGTTGCAGAAGGAACCAAGCTTTATTCAGTATACAATAAATCTGCAATAGTGGAGCGCCACAGGTCAAAATACACGTTCGACAGACGCTACACCCAGGACATGAATGACAGGGGACTGATTTCATCCGCAAAATCAACCGGTGACGGACAGACCGAAGCATTCGAATGGCTGGAGCATCCATGGGGAATAGGCGTTCAGTTCCACCCGGAATTCGTAAGCCGCCCCGTGAATCCGCATCCGCTTTTCGTGTCTTTCATCCAGGCTGCGCTGAACCGGCATTCTCCGGAAGAAAAATAAGGTCTTTCTGCAAGGAAGCAAAATGATTTTCCGGCATCCGCACGCTTTCATACCGCTAGTCCTCCTGCTTTTGATCCTCCAGTCGTCATGTTCCCTGGAATATGATCAGGTCGTGCATTCTGAGGACAGGATTCCGGAACTTGTATTTACCAACGCACAGTTCACGCGCTATGAAAAATACAAAAGGAGCGTCCGTCTGCAGGCTGCACAATTGGAGCAGTACAAAGACACGTCGAATGCATACGCAAGCGATGTTTCTTTTTTCACGTGGGATTCGGACAAACTTGACACTGAAGGAAGCTGCCGTTACCTGAGCCTCAACGTAAAGGAAAAAATCTATTCCATGTTTTCGGAAATACTCATAACGAACTACAACAACGATCTGAAAATAAAGGCGCAGAACCTCAAATGGAACGGAAACACCGAACAGCTCACTTCGGGCGTAGGCGAAACGGTCTACATAGATCACGAAGGCTTGAGCATGGAAGGCGCAGGTTTTTCAGCCAGCGGAATTTCCAGGACATACGCATTCGATTATGACGTTCAGGGAGTTTATGACGATTCCCCTGAAACAGCCGAAGAAGAGGAGAAAGAGCAATGAAAAAAGCATTCCTTGCCGCCGTGCTTTCGATTTTTTCTGTCCTTGCGTTCTGTGAGAAAATCAGCTTCCATGCAGACAGGATGACCGGCTCAACGAAAAAAAACAGTTCCGACGTAACCACATTGAGCGGAAATGCGGCGGTATCCACGGACAACATGGAACTGCACGCAGACACAATCGAAATATCCGGGAAAAATTTCAGGTACATAAAGGCAAACGGAAACATCTCCGGAAAAATAAAGGACAGCCAGATGGATTTCACATGCCAGAACATGACCTACGACCGTGAAAAAAAAGTCGCTATGCTCCAGAATTCGGTCCATCTCGTTGACAAAAAAAACAACGTAACCGCCGATGCAGAAATAATCGACTACTCGCAGCTCACGGACATTGCAGTGCTTCAGATAAACGTCGTCATGATCCAGAATTCCAACACATGTACCGCGGCATACGCAGTCTACAGAAAAAAAGAGCAGACGCTCACCATGTCAGGAAACCCGACCGTGCAACAGGGGAACGACAAATTCCGCGCACAGGAAATACAGCTGAACCTAAAGACGAACGAAATCACGCTCGACGGAAGGGTACGCGGATCGGTAACCGCTGAATCAACTCCGGCAAAACAGACGGTAGTCCAGGAAAAACCGGCCGAAGAAAAATCCGGGCAGACAGAAGAAAGTCCAAATGCGGAAAAACCGGCTGAACAAGCTGCATCAGAAACAAAGGAAAAAGAAAATCAGGCAGGAAACCCACAATGAAAATAAAAGATTTGTTTTCCAAAAAGCACGTTCAGGATTCAAGCACCGCAGAGGCACAGGTCGATGTTCAGGGGCACACGCTTCAAGTAAAAGACCTTCACAAATCGTTCGGAAGGAAAGAAGTCGTAAAGGGAATTGAGTTTTCCATGTCCACCGGTGAAGTTCTGGGGCTTCTCGGACCAAACGGCTCAGGAAAGACCACGACCTTTTATATGATAGTCGGATTCTATAAACCTACGAGCGGCGAAGTCTACATGGACGACAACCGGATTACGGGGCTTCCGATGTACAAGCGCGCACAGTTCGGGATTTCATATCTACCGCAGGAACCGTCCGTTTTCAGAAAGCTTACGGTCGAAGAAAACATATGGTCAATCCTTGAGACCAGAAGGGATTTGTCACGCCAGAAAAAACGTGAAAAACTTGAGGAGCTTATCGAAGAATTTTCCATAGGCAGGATCAGGAAGCAGTATGCATACACGCTTTCCGGTGGAGAACGCAGGCGCACTGAGATTGCACGCTCGCTTGCCATAGAGCCGAAATTTCTTCTACTTGACGAACCCTTTGCCGGAATCGACCCGATTGCAGTCGCTGACATAAAGGGAATAATCAAGCATTTAAGCAAAAGCGGAATAGGAGTGCTCATCACGGACCACAATGTTCGCGACACGCTTGAAACCACCGACCGCGCCATAATCATTTCCACGGGAGAGCTTATAACCCAAGGCTCAAAAGAAGAAATCCTCCAGTCACCGCAGGCACGCGAAATCTATCTCGGAAAAGATTTTTCAATGTAAGACCGCGCAAGCACGCAATATAAAATGTGCCGGACACACGGACAAAAAAATGCCGCCCTTGTCAAAAAAGGACGGCTTGAACACAAAAACTTAATTCAGATTAAGCCTGTGCTTCTGCTGCAGGAGCTTCTTTCTTTGCAGCCCTGGCAGCTATGCGAGCCTGATTCTTAGCATGAGCCTTGCAGAATTTGCAGACCTTAACTTTGTTACCTTCGACTTCCAGCTCATAGAGAGTCTTAATCTGGACAGCACCACAAACGGCACAAGTTCCACGTCCATGATTCGGTTCCTTGCGAATTCCAGTTCCACGATGTGATTTAGACATGGCTTACTCCTTATTAAGCACCAGCTTTTGCAGCCTTGGCTTTCTTGTTAGATTTGCTGTCGCTTGCGTCTTCGGCTTCCGGCAACTTGTAGTCAACCAATTCCAAAATGACGACATCAGCAGCATCACCCTGACGGTATCCCATCTTCAACACACGTGTATAACCGCCATTGCGATCCTTCATGCGGGGTCCAATTTCGGTGAACAGCTTGTTAAGAATCTTTTCATCAGCAATGAATTTTGCTGCAATTCTTCTGTTATGTACTGTATCTTCCTTTGCACGGGTAATTAGCTTTTCAGCAGCTTTACGCACTTCCAGAGCCTTTGCCTTTGTCGTAGTGACACGCTCATACCTAAAAAGAGATGTCACCATGTTGCGTGACATAGCACGACGATGGGCAGTGGTACGTGAAAGCGGATTAAATCCTGTCATGTGGTTCATTCGTTCTAATCCTTATTTTTCTGTAAGTCAATATTTTTCAAATGGC
>JAFPKH010000006.1:0-9786 GCA_017424825.1 Treponema sp.
TATGCGACGATCTGGACATTGCGGTAAACATCGGTAGGCCTGAACATGATTGAAATGGGCGTTTCGCTTTCCGTTGATTCAATATGCTGGGGAACTGTATAGCGCACGCGGTTTCCTGGTCTCAGTACTACATTCCGCGGATTTTTCGCTTTTGCTCCCGACACATATTTTGCGGCATTATCTCCGGCACGAAGGCTTTCAGCGGTCACAAAATCAACAAGGTCGTGGACGTGAACTGTATTTCCGCATGCAAAGATTCCTTCAACGCTCGTCTGCATGTGCTCGTTAACAATCGGTCCCGAAGTCGTTGAGTCTATGCTGATTCCGCATCCATTTGAAATTTCGTTCTCAGGGATAAGACCAACGGAAAGAAGCAGCGTGTCACATTCGATGAATTCTTCCGTTCCTGGAATCGGTTTTCTGTTTTTATCAACAGCGGCGACGCTTACACCCTCGACCCTTTCTTTTCCATGGATTTTTGTAATCGTGTGGCTGAACTTAAGCGGGATGTTGAAATTTTCCACGCACTGAACGATGTTGCGCCTGAGTCCCGCACTGAACGGCATAAGCTCGCAGATCAGTTTTACCTCGGCACCTTCAAGTGTAAGTCTGCGCGCCATGATCAAACCGATGTCGCCTGAACCAAGGATCACGACTTTTTTTCCAGGCAGATATCCGTCGATGTTTACAAAACGCTGTGCTGAGCCTGCCGTAAAAATTCCAGCAGGTCTTGTTCCAGGAATGACAAGCGCACCCCTCGTTCTTTCGCGGCACCCCATGGCAAGAATGACAGCCTTTGCCTGAATCTGCATGAGTCCGTCCTTCGTGTTGATTGCGGTCACTTGTTTTTTTGCATTAACCTCCAGAACCATCGTGTCGGTCTTGTATTCGATGCCCAGTTTTTCAACCTCATCGCTAAAACGTCCGGCATATTCAGGACCGGTCAGCTCTTCGCCAAAATGATGGAGTCCGAATCCATTGTGAATGCACTGCAAAAGAATTCCGCCGATTCTTGTGTCGCGCTCCAAAATCAAAATGCTTTCGCAGCCGCCTTTTTTTGCAGCAATCGCAGCCGCCATTCCAGCAGGACCACCGCCGACTATCACTATATCATAATTCAATTCATTCATAGTTTTTCCTCACGCTAAAATACATGTCATTATCCCGACCCGATTCACCTGATTTTCGAGTTCAAGATGTATGAGCAACCGCCGTTTTTTGTAACCGATGTCATGGGGATTTTCAGTTCCCGGCTGATGATTTCAGTGACACGCGGAGAACAGAATCCGCTTTGGCAACGACCCATGCCTGCCCTTGTCCTGCGTTTTACACCATCCAAATCCTGTGCGCCTACCGGTGAAAGAATTGCCTGAACAATTTCTGCTTCGGTAATCATCTCACAGCGACAGATAATTCTTCCGTACAAAGGATTTTCTTCAATCAGCTGGGCTTTTCTTTCTGGGCTTGCATGTTTGAACGACTCAATTCCCTTGCGTATCGGAGTGAAATCAGGATTCTTTTCAAACTTCTCTCCAAGTGCCTTTTCAACAAGCGACGCGACATACACACCGATTGCAGGAGCAGCCGAAAGTCCCGGTGAGCAGATTCCCGCAACGTTGATGAAGCGCTTTACGTTTTCATCTTCTTCAATTATGAAGTCCTTGATTTGGTTTCCGTTTTCATCATAAGGGATGGCACGTACACCGCTGAACGAATTGATTATGTTACGCTTGGGGATATTCGGAATCGTTTTTTCAGCTGTCCGCGTGATTGAATCTTGTCCGGCTCTGGTCGTTGCCGTATTCGTCTTGTCATCATCATCTTCCGCGCTTGGTCCGACAAGTATGTTTCCATCGGCTGTCGGGGTAACAAGAACTCCCTTTCCTTTTTCATCCGGGCACTGGAACAGAGTATGGTGCGCAAGATTTTCGCATTTGTTATCAAGAAGAAAATATTCTCCGCGACGCGCTTTGATTGAAAAATTTCTTGCCCCTGCCATCAGACTGATTTTATCCGCAAAAAGACCGGACGCATTGATTACGCAGCGTGATTCAATTTCCGTTTTGCCTGTTTTGATTGTCCAGTTTGCACCGCTTGTTTCCGGCGGAGTGATTGCATGAACCTCGTTTTCAAGAAAAAGCTTCACACCGTTCTGCACTGCATTTTCCGCAAAAGCCCATGTCGCCTGATACGGACTTGTGATTCCGGCAGATTCAGCCAAAAGCGCACCGACGGCATCTTCCGAAATATTAGGCTCCAGTTTTCTAAGCTCTTCCTGATTTATAATCTTCATGCCCGGGACTTTGTTTTCCAGCCCGCGTTCATAAAGTTTTTTGATATGCTCCATGTCTGAATCAGAAAATCCTACGACAAGCGAACCAATGTTCTTGTAATCAAAATGGAGTTCCTGTGAAAGCTGCTTGTACATCGCAGTTCCTTCGACATTCAGTTTTGCCATGAGGCTTCCGGGAACAGGATCATAACCTGCATGAACAATCCCCGAATTTGCTTTTGAAGTGCCGCAGGACACATCGTCAGATTTTTCTATCATGCACACAAGAAGCTTATATTTTGAAAGCTCCCTCGCAATGCAGGAACCGACAATTCCTGCGCCGATTATTGCTACATCATAAATCATTTTATACCCCTTAAAATTATTCCGCCCATTTTTTGCTGCGTTCGACAGCTTTTTTCCAACCGTCGTACAGTTCGGTACGTCTCTTTTCATCCATCACAGGATCAAAGACACGTTCAGTCTCCCTTCTCTGGAGGAGTTCTTCTTTGCTCTTCCAAAATCCAACCGCAAGCCCCGCAAGATAAGCCGCTCCCAATGCAGTGGTTTCGACATTCAAAGGACGGCAAACCTTCGTGTTCAATATATCTGCCTGAAACTGCATCATAACGTTGCTTACGCAAGCACCGCCGTCAACGTTCAGGGAATTTATCGATATTCCTGAATCCCGTACCATTTCATCAAGGACATCGCGCACTTCAAATGCAATTCCTTCCAAAGCGGCACGGCAGACATGAGCTTTTTTTACTCCGCGTGTAAGTCCGACAATCGTTCCGCGCGCATACATGTCCCAGTAAGGAGTCCCCAAACCGACGAATGCAGGCACAAGATAAGCACCGTTGCTGTCCGGTACGCTTTCCGCAAGCCTGTCAATCTCCGGGGCAGATGAAATAAGCTCAAGCTCATCACGGAGCCACTTTATTACAGCACCGCCGATGAAAACGCTCCCTTCAAGCGCATACTCAACGTGCCCGTTCATTCCAAGGGCAACCGTCGTAAGCAGGTTTTCAGAAAGGACTGGGTTTTCTCCGGTGTTCATAAGCATAAAACATCCGGTTCCGTAAGTGTTCTTAGCATCACCTTTTTTGAAACACCCCTGACCAAAAAGCGCCGCCTGTTGATCACCGACCGCAGAGGCAATCGGAACAGCCATGCCGCAGACTTCTTTGTCCGTTTCGCAATAGATTTCGCTTGAATCATGCACAGAAGGCAAAATGCACCTTGGGATGTTCAAAAGCTTCAGAAGAGCATCATCCCAATCGACTTCGTAAATATCAAAAAGCATGGTCCGGCTTGCATTCGTTACATCGGTGACATGACATTTCCCGCCGCTCAATTTCCAGATGAGCCAAGTGTCTATTGTTCCAGCCAGAAGCTCCCCTTTTTCGGCACGCTCACGTACACCGGGCACATTGTCCAGAATCCACTTGATTTTTGTTCCGCTGAAATACGCGTCAATTTTGAGGCCGGTCTTTTCCTTGATTATATCTTCGTAACCGTCGGCTTTTAGCTTGTCACAAATATCCGCGGTACGCCTGCACTGCCAGACTATTGCGTTGTAAACCGGCTTTCCTGTTTTTTTATCCCAGACAACCACTGTTTCACGCTGATTCGTAATCCCGATTGCGGCAACTTCATCAAATTTGATTTCATTGTCAATCAGGACGCTTTCCATCACCTTCAGCTGGCATTTGAAAAGCTCCTCGGCATCATGCTCAACCCAGCCCGGATGCGGATAATACTGCGTAAATTCGCGCTGTTTTGAACCAACCGGCCGGGCATTCTGGTCATAAACTATTGCCCTTGATGATGTGGTTCCCTGGTCCAAAGCAATGACATACTTTTTTCCCATTCGCGTACTCCTGCCCATTATCATAAGATAGTATTTATATTAACATGATAGCATAACTATCAGTAAATGCAATATTTTCCCGCTGATTTTGACCAGAATTTTTAAAAAATTTTATCGGCTATGGTAAACGCCTATAAGCCCGGAAGTGTTTTCTCCTATTAACCTTGTAAAACAAAGGATTCAATGCTACAATTTTTGATTATGGAACCAAAGTCTATTAATAATTACAAGTGCCCTGCTTGTGGCGGCGGTCTTAACTTTGACCCTACCTCAGGAAAAATTATCTGCGAATACTGTGACAGTTCTTATACGGTCGAGCAGATTGAAGAAATCTACAAGCCTGCTGAAGCATCTTCTGAAGAAGCCCATGATGATCCACCGGAAGTTAGCGGCGAAGGATTCGATTCAGCAGAAACAAATTGGGATACCGATTCCCTGAACTCCGACTGGGGTGAAGATACAGGCAACATGAAGGAATACAATTGTCCGTCATGCGGAGCTGTATTGATTTGTGAAACAACCACGGCGGCAACCAGCTGTCCTTATTGCGGAAACCCGACGATCATCGAGCAGCAGTTTTCCGGTTCACTCCACCCGGATTATTGTATCCCGTTCAAGCTTAAAAAACAGGATGCAATCGACAAGCTCAAAGAGTTCTATAAAAAGAAATTCCTTCTCCCGAAACTTTTTTCCGACGAAAACCATCTGGAAGAAATCAAAGGCATTTATGTTCCTTTCTGGCTTTTTGACGGAACAGCAGAAGGAACTTTGACATTCAGGACGACGACAAAAACATCCGTCAAGCATGGAAATTCAATAACTACGACCACGCGCTATTATGATTGTATCCGCTCCGGAAAAATAGATTTTTCAAAAATACCGGCCGATGCATCAGAAAAAATGCCCGATGACATGATGGATTCTCTCGAACCGTTCGATTACAAAGAGCTTAAAGAATTTTCCACGGCATATCTTCCGGGTTATCTTGCAGACAAATACGATGTCACCGTTGAACAGTCAACCGACCGCGTAAACACCCGTTGCTCAGGCTCCTTTGTTGAAACGATGGAAAAAAGCGTAACCGGCTATAGCACATGCAAGCTTACGAGCAAAAACATCTCGCTCAAAAGCGGCAAAGTCTACTATGCACTGCTCCCGGTTTATCTTCTTTACACAAAATGGAATGACACGAAATTCCTTTTTGCGGTGAACGGTCAGACTGGAAAAGTCGTAGGAAAACTGCCGATCAGCAAGGGAAGGGCTTTCCTCTTTTTCATGCTAAGATTCTTGGGCGGTCTTTTAATCGGCGGCATCTGCGGCGTGATAGCCTATTTTGTCATAAAATGGTTCTTTAGCTAAAAGAGGGTTGAAATGAAAAAAATATTCTTAACGATAACAGCATTTTTGTGCTTTGCATTGTTTCCTATAAATCAAGTTTTTGCTCAATCAGAATCTGATGATTTTGCAAATCCTGAATATTCTGGGGCTGTATTCAAGCTGGTGCAGTCATTCCCGGACGGATATACAGAAGAGGATTTTTTTAATGCCCTTGACAATTCTGAAACACTGGCAGATTTGGAAAGCTATATGCCGGACACCTATGATGAAGCGGCATTCAATGATTTCATATCCTATCTGGACGATAACGGCTATCTTTATGAAGATGAAGATTACGACAAAGACATCGAATTTGATGATTACGATGATTATTCTGATTCAGCGCCTTACGAAATCGACCATTCAACACAGGCCGCATTCTTGATTCAGGATCAGGTTGGTCTTCTGTCATCAAGCCAGCTCCAGTCAATAAAAAACAGGCTCCAGAGGATTTCAGAAAACTATGAGCTTGGTGTTTATGTCGCAATCATCCAGGATTATAAATCTTATGGTTCCGAAATTGAAAAAGCCAGCGAAAAGATTTACAACCAAAATATGCTTGGCTTGGGAAATCAGAGGCACGGACTGCTTTTGCTCCTGTCCATGAACGACCGCGGATATGACTTGGCATCTCACGGAGAATACGGAAACATCGCTTTCTCTGACGCCCGCAAAACTGAATTGAAAGACAGTTTCCTGCCATATTTAAGGAACAATGACTGGGCATCCGGCGTAGAAGCTTTTGTTGACTGTGCCGAAAGAATCTTGCAGGTGGACAGGTCATCCGGTAAAAGCTACAAGACTATGTTTGAAGAAAAAAACAATGGATATATCCTGATCTGCGTGATAATCGGAGTGGTCATTGCGCTTATATTTGCATTTGCATGCCTTGGAAACGAGAAGAAAAAGATGAACAACGTTGCATTTGCTTCAGAAGCTGATTCTTATATTTCCGATGACGGCGTAGAATTCTTTGAAAAGAAAGATATCTTCAAGTATTCGACAAGCCACACGACAACAGTAAAATCTTCGTCCAGCAGCGGAGGTGGCGGCAGCGGTTTCTCACATTCAAGCGGACATTTCTAAAAAAAACAAGGGGCTGTCTTATAAAAGGCAACCCCTATTTTTATGCTCTTTACTCTATCGTATTATTTTCTTTCAGATAATAAAAAACGGAGTGATCGCCGATAAAGTGTGCGCATCCTGCAAAAACAAAGGAAGAACCGCCTTCCCTAAGCCATGAATCAATCTTTTTTGCCCAGGCGGAATTCCTGTCATCCATTATGGCCTTGTAGTAAGACTCCATGAAATCTTCCATTTCAGGCGGAACATCTTCATCTTTAAGTTCTGCATCCAAAAGCTTGGACAAAGTACCGACATCATCATCAAGATAGGCTTTGTACAAATCAGACATGGTAATTGATGACTCTTTTGGGTTGATTATAGCAGCAATTGATTGTTTCAGCATAAAAATCTGCTGGTCGTAGTCACCGAAAGCCAGAATGTCAAGCTGAGTCTGCAATGTGTCCATTCCTTCCCAAGCTTTTCCCTTTTCTGACAAAAGACTCATCAAATATAAATCGACTCCTCCTTCGCCTGTCATTCCGACCTGTGAATACTGGCCTGTAGAAGTTGCTATCATCATAACCCACGGCTCAAACACTGCAAGCTGCTCCAACATTGCTTTATCTGCCAGAGGTTCAAGAGCTTTCTTTTCTTCTTCGGTAAGATAGTCAAGGACATTGCGGCCGTTTGCATTCAGATAGCTTTTTCCCATGGCAGCGGCAATTGCACCCTCTACATTTTCCATATCATCTTCTGAAATTTCAGCGGCAACACGCTTGGCACCCCAAAAAGCATCCATAATCGGATCAGGGAGAGGGAGAAGCTTTTCATCACCGACATGGATCGTTCCAAGCAGATAGACGGATGAAGGCCTTCCCTTTTTATCGGTTCCAGAAATCTTCCAGAACATGCGGTCAATTTTTTCAACGACAGCCTTTTTGAATTCTACCGGTTGCTTTGAACTGCCGGTTGCAGAAAAAAATGGGCTTATAGAAAAATCTGATTTTGCAAAGGCGAATGATGCAGTGGAAATCAAAAGCAAGGCAAAAACAGCAAATAATCTTATCTTGTTCTTCAATTTATTCCTCCGAGAAATTCAGTGAAAAAATTATATCAGAATTCAAAATAAGTTTACAGTGGCTTTGTTTCCAAATTTTCCGGTTATTTGTCCTTTCCCCTGTACAACATGCAAGGCCGCCCGCCGGTTTCATAGTTTATGTCCTGAATGACCGTCCCTTGTTTCGTAAGATAATTCAAATAATTTCTCACTGTCACGATTGAAATTCCAAGATTTTCTGCAATCATATCCGCACTGCACCACTGGGGATTTTTTTTGAAATAATTCAAAACAAGCACAAGTGTTTTTTCCTGTATGCCTTTCGGATAATTTTTTTCTTCCGCTTTGACCGGCGACAGATTTGCAATAATCGAATCGACGCATCTTTGGTCTAAAATTTCACGCCCCTTCAGCAGATTGATTTTTGATATGAATTTTTCAAGAGCCACTTCAAAACGCTCATAAGCGAACGGCTTTATAAGATAATCCAAAACGCCGAGGTGCATGGTGTCTTCAATTGTCATAGTATCATTTGCGGCAGTAACCATGATAACTTCAGAATCGACTTTCATCTCGCGGATTTTTTTGAGAGTTTCGATTCCGTTCATCAGCGGCATGTACACATCAAGGAGAATCAAATCAACTTCATTCGATTTCAAATAATCCAATGCATCCTGTCCGTTACGGCATGAAGCAACGACAGAAAAATCCTGGTTTTTGCAAACATACTGCTCATTAATCATCGAAACCATCGGATCATCTTCGACAATCAGCACTTTATAAGACATTGATTCCCCCTATCGCTTATTTTTTAAGATTACCATAAAACACGCACCTTTTCCAACCTGAGATTCCACGCTTATAGAGCCTCCGAGACTTTCGATGAGCTGTTTTGTATGATAAAGCCCGACACCCCTTCCAGAACCTTTGGTTGAATATCCGTTTTCAAAAATCTTATCAAGATTTTCCTCACTGATTCCGAGTCCGTTGTCCTTTACGGTAATCAAAAGCTCGCCGGGTTTTGTGAAAGCACCGAAAACAAGCTCTTTCGTTTTTTCAAATGACATGTCCATGTTCATTGAGTCAAGCGCATTGTCAATAAGATTGCCGGTAATCGTAACGAGAGCTTCCGACGGCACTGCAATGTCCTCAGATTTGAAATGAAGCCCCTCTTTCAAAACAAATTTTACGTTGCATTCAGAAGCGCGCGCAATCTTTCCGACCAAAAGAGCCGCAAACGACGGATTTTCAATCGTGTGCATTATCATGCTGACCGTTTCACGCTGGATTATGGAAATGTTTTCGATGTATGAAACCGCTTTGTCATATTCTTGGATTTGAATCAAACCAAGGATTACATGAAGCTTGTTCGTAAAATCATGGTTGTTTGCACGCATCGAATCAACAAGAAATTTCGTTCCCTCAAAATCTTCCGTGAATTCCAAAAATTCCCTTTTGATTTTTTTTGAAATGTACGTGCATATCGCAAGCTCCAGCAAAATGGCAAAGACAACTACGCTGACAAACAGACTGATAATCCTGATCGTAACCAGGCGCATGGAAACCTGCAGTCGGATCGTCATGATAAATCCCCGGTATTCGCCGTAATCATCATAAATTGCAGAATACGTTCTTCTTTGCGGACCGGAAGGACCTATGTCATTTTCAGTGTAGAATCCTTTCTGATGCATGGAAAAATCTGGGTGAGTGCCGTCATATTGGGTGTTTATCAAAGCATGGTTCGTGTGATAGATGCGGTTGTTGTTTTTGTCAACGATTGAAATGACATCGACATCCGGGAGCTGGGCAACGACAGAATCCATATATTTGCACAAATCTTCCTGGCTGTAATCTTTAGTAAAATGGTAGAGCCTTGTTATAAGCTCCGAAGTTTCCTGAAGTATTTGATTGAAAGATTTGTCATTTGAATTAATGTTTATTATCGCACCGCCGATTGTCAGAAGAACGGTTACCGAGATTATTAAAATCAGCTGGGTTCGTTTTATCTCTTTTCTGATTGAATCCAACTTTCCTCTATTATCTGATTTTTTTTCCATGGTTTTAATATATCAGCACATCAAGCAAAAAGCAATTGCATGGTTTATGAACAAGCTTTTGAAAGTAAAAAAAATTTACATTTCA
>JAFPKH010000066.1:0-4297 GCA_017424825.1 Treponema sp.
AGCCCGGAAATAAGCGCGGTTCCGAATCCGTTTTCAAGCACCGGCCTCTTTCCCTCGACGATGCGCTCAAAGATTTCGCCGTATGCCGTCAAAATCAACGAAAGCCCCATGATTACCCAGTCGAAAATCATAGGTCCCTGCTTGAACAGTGCGATGCGGAGCGCAAATGCAATGACGTACCAGAAAAACACTGCGCCGCTTATGCCGGTCTTTCCGAAAAGAGCCTTGCCCGGACGACGGAGCGTAAACTGGTTCACGATGTTTATTATGATTCCGACCGAGTTGATTACGAAACCTACCGCAATCGTAAAGCCGAAGAATATGAACATGCGGGTTATCGAACCAGAGTCTCCGCCCGGCATCATAGGAAGGATCTGGTCGCGGGGTTCCCCGAAATGACCTGTGACCCAGCGTGAGAAAGGAGCGAGTATATGCTCGTTCGCGAACACTTCACCTGTCAGAAGCCCCATTATCGTACTGCTGATTCCTATGCATATGAAGACTATGCCGAATTTTTCCCAGCCGAGAAGCTTGAATTTCTTGTTCACCATGAGGATTCCGATTATGACGAACACAAGTCCCTGGCCTGCATCGCCGAACATGATTCCGAAAAGCAAGGTGAAGAACAGGGCTACGAAAGGAGTCGGATCAACCGTGCCGTAAAGCGGGGCGCCGTAGCTGAGAACAGTCCTTTCAAAAGACTTGACTATCTTTCCGTGCTTGAGCCTGACAGGAACCTTTTCCTGACCGGAAGAAACTGACGAAACCTCATCCGGCATATATTCGCGGAAACCGATCCTTCCTTCAGTGACTCTATCAAGTTCGGAGAACATTTCCTTTGTCTTGTAGGCAGGAACCCATCCGTTCACCCTGTATACGAATTCCGTTGATTCAAGCTTGGACTTTACGCCGCATATCTGGCTGTCCACCGAATATGTCTGGAGAAGATGGAAAAGCATGTCCTTGTGGGTCTGTGCAAAAGACGTGCGCTCTTCCTGTATCTCACGCAGGCTTGCCGCCGCCTCTTCCTTGCGTTTTTCAAGCGTGACCATGGCCTCTTCCGGTATTCCCTTGAAATCTTTCGGAACCTGTATCTCCACGAAATCAACGTTCTTAAGCTCCGTGTCAACTGCAAAGCGCGCCTTTTTCGAACATGCGACGAGTATGCAGCTGGAATCGTCACCAAGCTGTACGACGGTCGCCCTTGAACCTACGGCAGCCTTGAGCATTTCCACCGAACCGGGGAGTATCTTTCCGATCCTCATCGTAAGGAAAGAAAGGTTTTCAAGCTCGGAATAAGACACGTTCAGGTTTGAAAAAGCCCTGGCCTCATCCAGTGCGGTGCTTACTTTCTTAAGCTCCTCGGCGGCATCAAGCTCCCTTTGATGAAGCTCATCGCTCAGGGAGATTATGTTTGCGGCGTTCTCATCGTCTTCCGGCGTGGGCACATTGATTTCTTCCTTATATTCCTCAAGATCAGGAATTGAAAGGGATGCCCTTGCATGCTCAAGCTTCGCGAAGATTTCCGCACTCGGATTCTCGCTTCCGTCAGAAGATGCGTTCTCAACGTCGTCCTGAAACTGGAACTGCCCCATCTTTCCAAGGTACATCAAGACCTTATGTATGTCTTCCTTGTAGATCATCAGCTCCACAAGGCGCATTGGAGTTGTTTTAGCCATTGTTTACCTCCGACAATCCCGCCACAACAAGCGCGTCATCGCTGGATGCATTCAGCCTGATGCACTCAGAAGCAGTGCGGATATTCTCAAGTTCATGTTGCTTAATAATATACCAGCAGACCAAAGGACAGACCGTCAGCGGATACTGATGGAAAAGCCTCATTGCTTTCCCTACGAAATATCTGTTGTAGGCATTCGCAATCCAGCGCGGGTCAACGGTCCAAAGCTCGCCGTCAGAATATGGATTCAATAGTTTTGCCCTGCCCCATTTTTTCCAGTGCTCGTAATCGTCCACAGGCCATGAAAGGATTTTTACAGCTTCCTTTGCAAGCCGGTCAGATCCGTTTGTTACCGATTCATAGGCAAGGTGATTCTTTATCTCATCGTCATCCATTCCGTAGAAAATCCTAAGGCGCAGTGCCCAAAGGACGTTTTCAACCTGATATTTGTCTATGAAAAGATTTTCGAGATCCACGGCATAGGAAGCCTTTTCATGCTTGAGCGACGAAATAAGCTCCCGGACATACTGGCAGTCAAGTCTGTAATCATCGGACTGCTGCTCTTCCACAGTAGGAACCGTGTCATACCAGGAAAGAGGCCCCTTTGAAGTCATTGCGGAAATGTCAGGCCACTTTGCATAATCGATCAGGCTGTACGGAGACGTATCCACTACATCGGGCATAGTCCTTTCGTTATAGCACAGGGCAGCCCCTATTTCCTTAAGGTTGTCATAGTCATAGTAATGCAGGAGTGCCGTGAGTATGCCTGAAGGACGGCTGTAAGTACATAGAAGATTTTTGAACTGGCTGATGAAATCGGTCTGCGCGGCTTTTTCAAGTTCCTTTGCAAGCAGGGTTTCCGGAACGGCAGGAACGTCAGTTTTTATGACCAGAGACCACAGTTCCTGAAGCGAATGCACGGAAAAAAGTGCCCTGACCCGCTCACCGACGAATGATTTTGCCAAAATACCGCTGGTTCTCGCATAGATATACGCATCAGCCGCAGCTTTGTCCATTGCCATAAGCTGATTCCTTATGCGTAAAGCAGTTTTTCAAGCAGGGAATTGAAACCGTCCGTATCCTTACGGGATGAACTGAGGGAATCTTTGAATGAAGAAAGCCTCTCTTCCTGCTGCTTTATGACCAGAGCCTTGTTCTCCGCAGCAGAATCTTCCGACTCCTTGACATAGGCGGCAAACTTTTCCTTGAACTCGGAATCAGCCTGTGCTTTTGCAGCGGCAATCTTTTTGTCAGCCTCTTCCTGTGCCTTAACCAAAATTTCAGACGCAGCCCTTTCAATTTCCAGAAGATGCTGTATCACGTCCATTTCTTCACTCATAAAACACCCCGGCGAACTCTCTAAGCCAAAGAACCTTCCCCGAATGCACAAAGAAGGTCATAAACTTCCTGCTCCGTTTTTTTCTCAAGCACTTCTTTCAAGAAAGTCGGATTCTGCAGAACGGAAGAAATTTCTTTCAGAACGGAAAGGTGCATCTCAGGGTGATCAGGATTGCAGAGAATCATAAAGACCAGGTGCACCGGTTCCTTGTCAAGGGCGTCATAATCGATACCTTTGCGGCTGATTCCTATAGCGCCCACGACTTCTTTTACGGAAGAACAGTTTCCATGAGGAACCGCAATATCATGCATGATACCGGTGCTCATTTTGGATTCCCTTTCGCGGAGAGCCTCAACAGCCTGTGCGCGGTCAACTTCCGGGTGGGCAGCAACGACCGCCTCAACCATTTCCTCAAAAAGCTCGTCTTTGTCGGAGCTTTCCAGATTCATAACAACCGTCTTAGGAGAAAATCCCCATTCGAGTATCATAGCGGCCCCCTTTAATCAGGATTGGAAAGATACGTTACTGTGCAGTGCTTTCTGATGTAGTGATGTCAGATGTAGTGGCACCAGATGCAGATGCGCCGTCAGAAGCAGAAGAATCCTCAAACCAGTTGGTTGAAGACGAAGATTCTACCGCAGTACTGCCAGATTCAGCCGCCGTACGGCTCATCTCAAGGCTGTCGTCGGATGGATTCTTATTCAACAAGGCTAAAACAAATATCGTCACGAAAAACAATGCCACGAAAACACCTGTTGTCTTTGACAAAACGCTCGCTGAATGTGAGCCGAAGGCAGCTGTCTGTCCTCCGCCGAATGCTGAGCCCATGCCATTGGAATCTTCGTTCTGCACAAGCACCATCAAAACCAAAAGAACGGCAATGATTATGAATGCAACAAGCAAAATGGTCTTAATAATATTCATTTTAATCTCCAGTTTCCTCTTTTTGTGCGGCTGATTGGAAAAGAGCCGACAACACGTAAGCCATATTAGCAAAATCAGTGCTTATAGTCAACAAGCCTGAAAAACTCCCAGTGCGCTGAACAGCTTTTTCACGTCGGAGTTGAACTTAGCAGTCGTGATTTTCAGGTCGCGAAGGAAAGACGAATCTTCTATAGTACCGAGAACCGCTTCCATTTCTTCCTTGTTCCTGAAAGTGACCGTCCTGAAAAAATCGGTGTAGTCCTTTTCCCTTGAGCTGAAAGACGAAGAAAGCATGTGGTCGCTTACCGCAAGCACGTCTTCCGTTATGTCGCTGAAAATTTCCGGAGTGAAATCCA
>JAFPKH010000067.1:0-4214 GCA_017424825.1 Treponema sp.
GAGCCTATGGTCACAAAGGTCCGCCTTATCGACACATTTTTCCCTGTTGCCCGTGGAGGAACATACTGTATTCCTGGACCGTTCGGAGCCGGAAAGACCGTTTTGCAGCACACGACAAGCCGTAACGCGGATGTTGATATTGTTATCATCGCGGCCTGCGGTGAACGTGCGGGTGAAGTCGTCGAAACCCTTACCGAATTCCCGGAACTCAAGGATCCGCGTACAGGACGCTCTTTGATGGAAAGGACCATCATTATCTGCAATACGTCTTCCATGCCGGTCGCATCCCGTGAAGCATCTGTATATACGGGCGTTACCCTTGCCGAATACTATCGCCAGATGGGACTCCACGTACTTCTTCTTGCCGATTCCACATCACGTTGGGCACAGGCCATGCGCGAAATGTCAGGACGTTTGGAGGAAATCCCTGGTGAGGAGGCTTTCCCTGCATACCTTGAATCAACAATCGCGTCGTTCTATGAGCGTGCAGGTATAGTAAAGCTCCGCGACGGAAACACAGGCTCCGTAACGATCGGTGGTACGGTTTCCCCTGCCGGCGGTAACTTCGAGGAACCTGTCACACAGGCAACCTTGAAAGTCGTCGGTGCCTTCCATGGTCTTAGCCGTGAAAGATCCGATGCCCGCCGATATCCTGCAATCGACCCGCTTGATTCATGGTCTAAATACCGCTCAGTAATCGAGCCTTCACTCGTTGAATATGCACGTGCACTTTACCGCCGTGGATCTGAAGTCAACCAGATGATGAAAGTCGTCGGTGAAGAAGGAACGTCGCTTGAAGACTTCATCGCATACTTGAAGAGCGAATTCCTTGATGCCGTCTACATGCAGCAGGACAGCTTCGATGATACTGAAGGAGCCACGTCACCGGAAAGACAGCGCTATGTGTTCAAGAAGATAATCAGGATACTCGGCTCAGACTTTGAGATTCAGGAAAAAGACGAGGCACGTGCGTTCTTCAATAATTTGAGGCAGAATTTCACTGATATGAACTATTCAGCCTTTGAAAGCGCGGACTTCAAGAGCCACGAAAAAGATATTGACGCATTGCTGAATGAAAAGAAGGCACAGCTGACTGAGGAAGCTAAGGAACTCCTCAAGGACGGTGAGTAATG
Source organism: Treponema sp. (assembly GCA_017424825.1). Taxonomy (GTDB): domain Bacteria; phylum Spirochaetota; class Spirochaetia; order Treponematales; family Treponemataceae; genus Treponema_D. The sequence continues at coordinate 1,134 of JAFPKH010000067.1, forward strand.
AATAAGGTATACAGCAAAATTGAAAGCATCAACGGTAGCGTTATAACCGTTCGTGCTAAAGGGGTAAAGCTGAATGAATTGGCTGAAATTACCACGCGCTTCGGAAAGTCGCTTGCCGAAGTGAACAAGATTGACGGTGACCTGGTTTCGCTTCAGGTTTTCGCAGGAGGACGCGGTGTTTCGACCAACGACCAGATCCGCTTCCTTGGACAGGAAATGAAGGTTTCTTTCAGCGAGGATCTTCTCGGACGCATCTTCAACGGTTCTGCCGAGCCGCGTGACCATGGACCTGCATTGGTTGACAATCTGGTTGAAATCGGAGGACCTTCCGTAAACCCCTCAAAACGTATCACGCCTAACCGCATGATCCGCACGGGTATTCCGATGATCGACATCTTCAATACTTTGGTCGTTTCCCAGAAGCTCCCGATTTTCTCAATATCCGGTGAGCCTTACAACCAGCTTCTTGCACGTATAGCAATGCAGGCCGAAGTTGACGTCATCGTTCTCGGAGGCATGGGACTCAAATATGACGACTACCTTTATTTCAAGAACACTCTTGAAGAGGGCGGAGCTTTGAGCAAGACGGTCATGTTCATCCATACTGCCGCAGACCCGACCGTAGAATGTATGAAGATTCCGGATCTTTCTCTTGCGGTGGCAGAACAGTTTGCCCTGCAGGGAAAGGACGTTCTTGTTCTTCTTACAGACATGACGAACTTCGCTGACTCAATGAAGGAAATTGCAATCACTCAGGAGCAGGTTCCGTCAAACCGCGGTTATCCGGGAGACCTTTATTCTCAGCTTGCAAGCCGCTACGAAAAGGCGGTTGACTTTGCCGAATCCGGTTCCGTCACAATCCTTGCAGTAACGACTATGCCTGGTGACGACGTTACGCATCCGGTTCCAGACAACACAGGATACATCACCGAGGGACAGTTCTATCTCAAGGGCGGACACATCGAGCCGTTCGGATCTCTTTCACGTCTCAAGCAGCAGGTAAACTCAAAGACAAGAAAAGACCACCGCGCGCTCATGGACGGTATGATCCGTCTTTATGCCCAGTACCGCGACACCCTGGAAAAGAAGTCCATGGGTTTCAATATGTCCGCATGGGATGAAAAGCTTTTGAAATACGGAAAGCTCTTTGAAGCCCAGATGATGGACCTCAGCGTTAACATTCCTCTTGAAGAAGCTCTTGACAACGGATGGAAAATCCTTGCGCAGTGCTTCGACAAGCAGGAAACTGGTTTGAAGACTGAATTGATCGAGCAGTTCTGGCCCAAGGCTTGAATCTCTTGATCTCTACTATTGCATGGGGATACTGAATGGCAAAGTTAAAGCTGACTAAAAACGAGCAGAAGGCACAGAAAGACGCGCTGAAAATGTACCAGCGTTATCTTCCTACCCTGACTCTTAAAAAACAGCAGCTGCAGTCAGAAATCCGCACCATAGACGAAAAGGCCAAGGCTGTCCGGGCGGAAAAGAAAGCTTTGGAAGAAGATTTCCAAAAATGGATTTCGGTCTTTGGTGAAAAAGATGCCTTCAAGCCGGGAATGGTGACCGTCAAGAACATCAAGAAAGGCTGGGGCAACATAGCTGGCGTGAAGATACCTATTTACGAGGGAGCGGATTTTGGTCGCGGTGATTACGATCTTTATTCGACTCCTCTGTGGATAGATATGGCTGCAGACCGCATGGAAAAAGAATTGGAGCTGGATTTGCAGGCTGAAGTACTTGATGAGCAGGTAAGGCTGCTTTCTCAGGAGCTTCGGACCACATCACAGCGCGTTAATTTGTTTGAAAAGGTAAAGATTCCTGAAACAAAGGCAAATATCAAGAAGATCGGTATTTTCCTTGGAGACGAGCAGGTTGCTGCCGTTGTCCGCAGTAAGATTTCCAAGAAAAAGCTTCAGTCAGCGGTTTCAGGCGATGCCGCAGCTGAGGACGTTCCTGTGGAAAAGAAAACCAGAAGCACAAGGGGGGCTAAAAAATGATAGTAAAAATGAAAAAAGTCTCCATTGTGGTTCTTAATTCCGAACGCAAGGCTTCTTTGAAAAAGCTCAGGAAGCTGGGGCTTGTGCATCTGGAGGCTGTCGAAGGAAAGGGACCCGTTCTTGCAGCGTACAAGGAAGCGAGCGCAACGGCAGACAAGGCGCTTTCAATAATCGACGAGATAAAGGTTTCCAAAAAAAGGATTCCGGCTCAAGTCGATGTTACGCCCAACGAAGCCGATGAAAAGGCACGTGAAATCGTTGCTCTGACGGACCGCAAGAAGTCTCTCCTTGATGTCATAACTCAGTCGACGATTGAGCTTGAGAGGCTTGAAAAATGGGGTTCCGTTGATCCTGAAGATTTCAAGTTCCTTGCAGAAAAGGGAATCTTCATGTACATGTATGAGATTCCGGTCGATAAGTATGTCCTTATCGGTGACAGCTCAAAGACCATGGTCGTCAATTCAGAGGGAAAGATAGCCAGGTTCCTTCTTCTTTCGGAGACGGAAATAACCGAGCGCCCGGAAGATATGCCGCCGGAAGCATTTTCTGTTCCAATGCCTGAAAAATCCACCGATCAGCTGGTCGCGGACATTCAGGGTGCGGAAAAAGAGATTGCGGGAATTGAAAGCACTCTCATTGAATGCAAGAAATATCATGACAGCATAGAGTCTCTCAAGGATTCTCTTGCTTCTGATATAGAATTTGAGACTGTTTACAGCGGAATGGAGCGTGATGCATCTGAAGAAGGAGCTGCGCACGCTGAATTGGATTCAATCGAAGCTGCAGTTGAAAATGAAAAGGCGGAAGAATCAGATCCTAGCGGAAAGCTCGCGTGGGTCACAGGCTATGTTCCTGTCGATTCAGTGGAAGATCTCCGTGCCGAATGCAAGCTCAACGAATGGGCATGTGCCGTTTCTGATCCTGCTGATGATGATCCGGTTCCGACCAAGCTCAAGAACAACAAGTTCGTAAGCATAATCTATCCGCTCACGGATTTCTTGGACGTTACTCCGGGATACCATGAGTTTGACATTTCAGGCTGGTTCCTCCTGTTCTTCAGCATATTCTTCGGAATGATTTTTGC
>JAFPKH010000068.1:0-2543 GCA_017424825.1 Treponema sp.
ATTTGCAGGGCCTTCTTCTATAACTCGCCCATCTTTCAGCAGAATGATTTTATCCACATTTTTTAATGCGCTTAATTTATGTGCAATGACAATAACCGTTTTGTTCTCAATGATTTTTTCGATTGCGCGGTTTATCTTTTCTTCGTTTTCAATGTCAACGGAAGATGTCGCCTCATCCAGGATTATAATCGGAGCGTCCTTCAGAATTGCCCTTGCAAGAGCTATTCGCTGACGTTCACCACCGGAAAGTCTTTTTCCAGCATCACCTGCCATTGCCATATAACCGCCCGGAAGTTTCTGAATGAAGTCATTGCACGACGCAAGTTCCGCTGCCTGTTTTACCGTTTCATCATTTGCAGAAGGATTTCCTATCCTGATGTTTTCCATGATTGTTCTGTTGAAAAGAAATACTTCCTGGGAAACGAAAGATATTTCCCTGTTTAACGAAGCCAAGCTCAGGTCGGTTATTTTCTTTCCGCCAAAAGTTATGGTTCCTCCATCTGCATCATATTGATGGGCGATAAGACGTGCTACTGTTGATTTGCCGCTTCCGGACTCCCCGACAATTGCAGTCATTTCACCTGCCTTTGCGGTAAAGGTGACGTCCTTTAATACTTCCTTATCCTTATATGAAAAATGAACCTTATTAAAGGTGATGTCCATGGAATCAGTTTTCGCTTTCCCGTCAGTTTCCGAAAAACCATCCGCACCCTCTTTCAAAGGCGACCTGTCCAAAACTCTTTCGAGCGATTGAATCTTATAGTTCACCTGAGTCATGGATGCAAGAAATGAAAGCGCCCTCAATAAGTTGGCACTCGTTGCAAGTGAAAGGCATATAATCAGAATTAATTCTGCAATCGTTGCCTGTCCGTTCATGACGGCAATTGAGCCAATCGGTAAGGTAAACAAAAGCATGTTCGGAAGCAGACTTGTGTACAGGGCAATCCATGGCCAACAGACTTTGTACCATACGAGACTCAAATTTTTATAGTTCAAAACTCCGGCTTCATAATTCCTGTATGATTCATCATGGTAATTAAAGACCTTTACGACTTCCATTCCGTTTATGAATTCTATGATTGAATTGTTCATCCTTTTGGCTGCTGCAAAATACACCGGTCTTCCGGTTGAAAACATAGAACTTGAGTGTAAAAACCTTTCAAACGAAAGAACGTAAAACCAAGTTTTTCTGCACCTCATCCATAAAAGCACGATAATTAAAAAAACACGAAGAAAATTCAAACTGCCACGATAAGTAGCGGAAAATTTTGTTTTTGTAAACTGTAATTTCTAGTAAAACCGGACATGCAGCCTTACTATGTTTGTGAAACGACCGGGGAACAATCTTCGGGAGCAAAACTTAACTAGAGAGGTGCAATATGAGTTTTACGGAAAATCTCAACATGCTCAAAGAGCAGAAAAACATTTCGCAGGAACAGGCCAATGGATTTCTTTACGCCAGCAGCACTGAACGCAATCTGGACCGACCGAAGAATATCGACCTTAAGATTGGAACGGCTCACGAGCTTGTAATCGAAAAGACCGACGGTGATAAAATCCAGGTGATTGCCGCGTCCAACAAACTTTCATTTATAAATCAGCAGGTGAAGGTTAAATTCAACGAAAGCAAAAGGGACATGGACATTGTCGTAAAGCATACGTCGGATTTGTCAGACCTGGCCTCGCTTGAAAATCTTTTTATCCTTGTGCGCATTCCGGAAAAATTTGTGGCAGACATTGAGCTTAACGCCGAGCTTGAAAATCTGGAAATCCGCGACATAGTTTTTGATTCTATTGAATTTGACGGCAAGGTTAAAAATGTTTTTGTCACAAACGTCTCAGGTCTTATCGAGCTGAACACAAATTCAAACATAAATCTGAAAGTAAACGGTGCAAAGGGCAAAATCGATTTGAATCATTTACATGCCGTTTCAAAAATCAGTTTTGCCGAAGGACAGAACTATTACCTTAAAAACGCAGGTCGCTTCACACGCTTTGTTGATTCAAATGCAAATGTCATTTTCGGAAAGCGCGAAAAGCACGACCCGCATGTTGCAACGGATTTGATTGTTGAACTCAACGGCTGGAAAAGCGAAGCACAGATTTTACAGGAGGCTTGACATGTACATTTACAGACCAAAAAGATTTTATATCACTGTGTTCGCAACGACATGGGCATTCTGGATTTTCGCAATCATGTTCAACGACGGACTTTCCAAAACGCTCGGAATGGTGCTTGGAGGATTGTCTCCCGCGACTGTCGCAATCATCACGGTGTTCACGTCAAAAAGCAAGGCGCTCAAAAAAGATTTCAAGCAGAAGATTTTAAATTTCTGGAAACTGAAGCCCCTTTACATTATCGCAGCTGTGCTACTTTTTTCAGGAATCGTGGCATGCTCTATTTTGCTTTCCACGGCATTCGGGGAATCACTAAACCAGTTCTCATTCACAAAGGACTTTTCCTTTACCGGAGTGGGATTACTTTCGGCATTCGCAACAATCTTCCTTGCGGCAGTTCTTGAAGAAGTAGGATGGCGCGGTTA
>JAFPKH010000007.1:0-4038 GCA_017424825.1 Treponema sp.
CTGAACGATATCTTTACGAATTTTGACAGGATAATGGATGAGCATGACTGCGTTCGCATAAAGACCATAGGGGACGCTTATATGGCGGTGTGCGGACTTCCTGAGAGGAACGACAGACATGCTGAAAACATAATTGCCGCCGCACTTGACTGCAGGAACTATCTTAAGGAACGCAATAAAACGGCAGATCTGAAATGGACCATAAGGCTCGGTGCGCACACAGGAACTGTTGTTGCCGGCATTGTAGGCGTAAAAAAGTATATATACGATGTGTTCGGCGATACAGTGAACGTTGCAAGCCGCATGGAATCGTCCAGCGAGGAAATGAAGCTCTGCGTTTCTGAAGCCCTTTATAAAAAAGCGGAAGGTTCCTTCAATTTTGAATGCCGCGGTGAGCAGCAGATAAAAGGCAAGGGATTAATGAAACTTTATTTCGCCGAAAACTCTTGAATAAAATTAATGAATGTGATATCTTAGCCTTATGGCGCTTTAGCTCAGCTGGATTAGAGCATCTGCCTTCTAAGCAGAGGGTCGCCCGTTCGAGTCGGGCACGCGTCAAAGCCGTAGGTTGGTGACTGTCATCTGCCTGCGGCGTTTTTTTTTTTGCGTTTTCAGTTGTCAAGGAGCCTTGCCTTTTTTATCTTGATTTTTGGATTTTTGCTTTCCATTTCGTATATCGCATTTTCAACGGCGGCTTTTTTCTTGTCACCGAAATCAAAAAGACTCTGCTGAACCGGAACCGATTTGTCCTCAAGATTGCAGCATGCAACTCCAAGCAGCCTTATTCCCCTTTCTTTTTCGTATTTTGCATTGAGCAGCGCACGGCATCTGGAGAACATGTCTTCGGCGTTCATTACGGCATTTTCCTGTGTCTGCTGTACGCTCACGGTGGTAAAATCCTCATACCTGATTTTAAGCATGACTGTCCTGGACCTTACGTTCTGCTTGTGCATCCTGAAAAGAACGTCGGTTGCAAGGGACATGACGGCCGTTTCTATCGCATAGATTTCCGTGAGGTCAAAGTCAAATGTCGTTTCGGAGCTGATTGAGCGGCTTTTTCCTTCCGTTCCGAATTTCATGCCTTCGCAGCCCCTTACCGCATTGTATAGAAAAGCTCCTGTGCTGTCACCGAACATGGTCCTCAAAAGCGCTTCGGATTTTTTGTGGATGTCACTTGTCGTCCTGAATCCGGCAGATTTGAGCCTTTCAAGCGTCTTCGTCCCTATGCCCCATACTTTTTCGAGCGGAAGAGAAAGCATGAATTTTTCTTCTTCGCCCGGAAGTATTTTTACGAATCCGTCCGGTTTTTTTAGCCCGGATGCGATTTTTGAAAGATACATGGTAGGTGCAAGACCGATGCTGACGGTAAGGCCTGTCTTTTCCATGACCTCTTTTTTGATTCTGAGAGCAACTCCCTCAGCGTCTCCGAAAAGCCGTTCCGTACCAGTCAGGTCAATGAAAGCTTCGTCAACCGAAATCTGGGTCACGTCCGGGGAGTAGTCGTAAAAAACGGACATTACCTCATGCGATTTTTCCTGGTACCGCCTGTAGTTTCCCCTCACGAAAACGGCATCCGGGCATAGCTTTACGGCCGTCACCAGAGGCATTGCTGAATGTACGCCGTATTTTCTTGCTTCGTATGATGCCGTTGAAACGACTGCACGCCTGTCTCCTGGAATTCCACCGACGATTACCGGTTTTCCCCTGTATTCCGGGTGATCAAGCTGTTCTACCGAGGCGAAAAAAGCATCCAAATCAACATGGAGAAAAGTTTTTTCCAATTTTAGTTCTCCCCGGCTGCTTCTGTCGTAAGGACGAAAGTATCCTTGTAGATTATGTCGCGCATACCAGGATCCGGGATGAAGGCGGTGACCGTTATTTTGCTTGCAAGCGTGGTCGGCGTGGAATAGATTATCTCTAAGTTGCCCGAAGGATAGTCAGGTATGACGAAACTTATTTTATTCGTATCATCGATTACGTAATCATAATTGGATTTGAAAATTGGAACGCCGTTTGAGGTTTCTATCGAAATCTCGTAGCGCATCACCTTTTCGTTTGATTTTACTGTGAGCGTGCGCATCGAAAGCTCCATGAATTCCTGATCTGAAACCGAAGCGGAAATCATCGGGAAATCACGCTCCTTTATCACGGTCTTCGACGGAATCTTCCTCAAATCCGAAGAATTTTTTATGACGACGCTTGCATATCCGTATATGCTCCAGAGAAGCGCAATCAGTATGATTTCCGAAACCAGGGCCGTTATTACGTAATTCTTTCTCCTTAGCTTTTTGTTCGGCGAAAGCAGATCCGTAGAAATGAAGATTCTTTCAAGCTGCATCATGGTCGGGAACATGAGGAGTGCAAAAAGAAAATCCTGCGGCCACGAAAAAATGACGAAATCCGAAACTTTTTCTCCGGTGGTGCTTCCCGTTATGCTTATGACGAGTGCCAGCACAGGAACCATGGTCAAAAGGAAAGACGCTATCAAAGCCGGTGTGCTCTTGAGCTTTTCCGAAACGGATACTACCGCAAGTTCCAGTACGAAAAGATACATAAGCACTATGTTCACGCCTGAAAAAACAAATATGTTGAATGTGGCGGAAGTGACCATGAGAAATCCGCATGCCCTGAGCGAAATCCTTATGTCGAAGCTGATCTGCAGGATGAATACAAGGAATACTACTATGAAAGCGGTGAACAGCTTGAAGCTTATGAGAAGCAGCGGGTTTGATTCTGCAAGCGATGAAAAAATGGCCTGTGCCAGATGAAGGAGCAGGGTGACCAGAATCACTATCACGGGATATACGAACCATGAGCGAGCTATGTCTTTTCTGAGTGCGATCGTCCTTGGGCTGTGCAGGATTCCTGTAAAGCAACCGATCAAAAGAACCGCCGTTATGACTATCATAAGCAGCGTTATTGAAACTGCCTCCGGGATCCAAATGTCTTTTTCACCGATTTTTATGTAAAGATAGTTTTTGTCCCAGTTTTCCTTATGAAGCAATGAAAGTTCCCTTGCGGCATCCAAAAGCATGTCCAGGTCGGCGCTTTCGTTTGCAATTGATATTCCGGCGGCCGGGATCCCCTTTTCCATGAATGCAGCTGTCCTTTCGTTTTCCGGAGCAAGCCCGTGTGAATAAAGAAGCTGGAACCAAGGAGGAAGTTCTGCGCTTTCTTTTTCCGACGAAAGATTTTTATGCAGCGTCCTGACAAGCCAAAGAGGAGCCACGTTCGTCCCTGAGCCTGGTGTAATGGTGATTCCCCTGGTTTTGCCTGAAATAACGACGGCGGCGCATTTGTCGTCATAGCCGAGCCTTTCGGTGTATGCCTGGGTTCCGTTGGGATGCTTTTCGGCATCGTTTCCTATGCCCGGAATCAGGTTGAGGGAATCGTTTGCGGTAAAAAGAATGACCGCCGTGTATGAGAGTGCCGAATCCTTTAAATTTTCAGTGAATCTATATAAATTTTCAAGGTTTTCAAAAGCAAATTCCTGGGTAAAATCAAATATTATGGTGTCTATCTGCGAATCATTCCAATTTTTATTGGAGCCGGAACCGTTTTCTGCCGATAGATAGATGATTAGGTTCTGAGGAAAACTTGTGGAATCAGATGGAAGCAGATCCTGCCGTTCTATTGCATATCCTTTCCCTTCGAAAAAGGTGCACACCGCTTCGCTCAGTTCGACTCCAATCACGGAATTCTTCTCCGTCAGGTTCGGCTGGGCATAAGAGAACGCACTCAGGAATAATATGGCAATGGAAAGAATGGTACTTTTCAACTGAGCAGTTTTCATATATAATTATTGTAGAGTTTTGAAGGAGTCATTGCAATAGCCTTGCAGTGGCACAAGGAGATTTCTTAGAATGTCTGCAACAGGAAAAAAATTTTATCTTGATCTTCCGCTTAAGGTTGTCCTCACGGAAGACGGGGCTTCTCACCTTATTACGCACAAAAAAAAGCTTTTACGTTTCCGCCTTGCAGATAACCAGGAAGAATATGGTATCAGCATGGATCATTTTTCGCCAATGTCCCTTCAAA
>JAFPKH010000069.1:0-2814 GCA_017424825.1 Treponema sp.
CATTTGTTTTATTTTGCTTCGCGAATTTATTTTAACTCATGCACTCCACCGGCGGACCGTTTGTTGTTTTTGCACATTAAATGTTTCCTGCTTTCGCAAGTCTCTTGTTGTTCATGCACACCGGGCGCGCCCCCGATTGCCGAGTTGCAATAGATGGCGAAGCAAAGAATGTTCAAGGTGCAAAATCAAATGGCGATATGCCACTGCTGGGCAACAACAGACCGCGAAGCAAGCAATCTCCAATGAGCGGAATAAAATGGTGTTCTGCCCCACCCGAGCAACAAAAGTCGATATGCCACCTACCGAACAAACAGCAGTTTTAATCCCCTATTGACCGCACGACACGGAAACCGTATCTTGCCTCACTAAAGCACTGTACGTATGTACTACGGGCAAAAACACGGCAGTCTGAAAGTTTATAGTCAGAAGAAGTTTCACTACACCCATAGAATCCGCCGCGGCAAATTCTGTATGTACCAGAAACAGGACCTGTAGGATTTGTCTGTGGAGAAGAGGGGTAATCTCCCTTCCAGTCCCAGCACCACTCATACAGGTTTCCGCTCATGTCATATAGACCGAGTTCGTTTGGAGTTTTAGACATGACACTTGAAGTATTGTTAGCAGTACAAACTGCCACAGCCTCAACATCACCACTTCCACTATATAAATAACCATGACTTTGGTTTCCACCTCTTGCGGCGTACTCCCATTCAGCCTCTGTGGGAAGCCTGTATCCGTCGGCGGTAAAATCACATGTCACGGTCCACTTCATATCATCGTACTCGCACTTGTTGTTTGGATCCGGGGTATTTTTGTCAATAGTGTAACATGGAGTAAGGCCTTCTTGCTGGCTTTTCCAATTGCAATAATCCACCGCATAATACCAGCATACTTGATGAGCTGGTTTATCTCCGTATGTAGGGAAGGAATTATCACGAATTGTATCCAACCATGGAGTATACTCATCCCATGTCACCTCGTGCTTGCACATCAGGAAAGAGCTTACGGTAACGCTGTGCACGGGACCGTTGCCTTCTCCTCCCATCTGGAATGTACCGCCCTCGACAAAAACAAAATTCTCTGGAACCTTCTTAAGCGCCACAGTCGCAGCGGTAGTTTCATTTGCGACAACTTTTACATCCACGCTGCCCATGTATTCGAGTGTGCCGTCCGATTTGTAGGCCCGGCATGTAATCTTCCATGGCCCCACGGGGATGTTGTCCATTACGACTATGGTTCCGCCGCCAACGGTTTTTGTGTAAATCTGCTTTCCCCTGCTCAGGCTTATTTTATAGGTATAAGCTTCATTGCCAGAATCACTGGGGGATCTGAAAATGCTTCGTCCCATGCCGGGGTATCTGTTTCCGCCGTCAGTCCATGAGTCTGCATCATAGGCTCTGATTATAATTCCGTCCGAAGAACCAAAAAGGCCTCCGTCACATGAGAAAAAGGAAAAAGTGAACATGCTTAGAATCAAAAAGAAAATTGTCTTGAAGGATTTATTCAGAGATGCGGGGGTGGGTACAAGTGTATAGTCTTTTTTAAAATTCATAAAATACCTCACAGCGGAAAACTAGGTTTTTGCGGTGTTTACCACGTCCGTGAAGTATAATGACGCAAATAAAAAAAATCCAGTGAGTTAACTCACTGAATTTTCCAATCTGGTCAGCACTATTTGCGCGGAACCTTATTTTATGCGGAGTTTTTCAAGCGTTTCTTCCAGCGGAACTTTGCTCCATCGAATGATGGCACTCCTTTTATTCCGTCACCGGATTTCCGCGGGATTATGTGGATGTGGAAATGAAACACCGATTGTCCGGCACATTCTTTCGTGCAGTTAAAAAGATTCACTCCTTCATATCCGCAGTCATCAACATAATGCCGGCTTATCTTCTGTACGGTTTCCATCACGTGCGTCATCGTTTCGGAATCACATTCAAGAAGGCTCTCCACATGTTTTTTGGGAATGACCAGAGTGTGTCCGTCAACATCCTTCGCAATATCCAAAAAAGCATAGGTATAATCATCCTCGTAGATTTTCATGCCGGGAATGTCTCCCTTGATTATCTTGCAAAAAATACAGTCGTCCATTTTTCCTCCATAAAATTACCTTTCTATTTTAATGAAATCAAAAACATCTGGGAAGGTCTCGATTTTAAAAACCGTTTCTTTTTTCGTGTGCTGCCATTTGTTTTCGGGAATCTCCGCAATCGGTTCGTATTCTTTTTTCCATCTTGCGCTCAGGCTGACAAGTTTTTTTGCTTCCCCCTTCACATGGATAAAACACGGCTGAGGACCTTCGTTCAGATATTCATAAGGATATACAATCATCGTGTCGTTGTCGTAGAGGAACAGTCCCACATTTTTTCCGCACTCAACATGCACGGGCAGGGTATCGCAGAATTCGCGGCGGATTGAATTCAAAACTTCTTTCGGAAGATATTGCAAATCCGTAAAATTGTCGGGAACGACGAACGTTATCATCTGGCCTTTTCCGTAACAGTCCCGAATCAGTATGGGAAGATTTTTTTCTTCGGTCTGTCCCTTGAGCGTCATCCATGATGAATTGTTTCGATGCTCCATCAGCGGGAACAAAATCGGTTTTGCGGCGGAAACCTTATATTCCTCCCAGGAGTCGCGCGAATGGTATTGATAGTGTGTCGGTGTCAAATGCCTGTCCCTGTAACGGATTGACGTAAGATTTTCAATACCCTTACCCAGCATGAGTTTAACAAATCCGCTTGTGACGATTGCATGTCCGCCGCCACGAACATAGTCTTCCAATTTTTTCATCACATCAGAATCAGCACACGA
>JAFPKH010000008.1:0-9590 GCA_017424825.1 Treponema sp.
ATTATATTCGTACATATCGAGTAAAGAAGGATTTAAAGTGGACTGTAGATACTGATTATGGGACACTTGATATCACAATTAATCTATCAAAGCCGGAAAAAGACCCTAAGGCAATTGCAGCTGCAAGGAACGCACCGTCATCAGGATACCCGGCATGTCTTTTGTGCAAGGAAAACGTGGGTTATGCAGGAAGGCTCAATCATGCGGCAAGGCAGAACCACAGGATCATACCTCTCAGGCTGACCGGAAAGGAATGGGGTCTTCAGTATTCGCCATATGGATATTACAACGAGCACTGCATAGTTTTCAGCAACACCCATTCACCAATGCAGATCAACAGGGAAGCTTTCATGAATCTTTTTGATTTCGTAAAGCTTTTCCCGCACTACACCATAGGAAGCAATGCCGATCTTCCGATTGTCGGAGGCTCCATCCTTTCGCACAACCATTATCAGGGCGGATGCTTTGAATTCCCGATGGCACGCGCACCGATCGAAACTCATTTTACGGTCAGGGGATATGAAGACATAAGCTGCGGAATCCTCAAATGGCCGATGAGCGTAATCAGGCTGAACTCGGCTTCGTCTGAAAAAATAATCGACCTTGCCGACAAAATACTCCGCAACTGGAAAATCTACACGGATGAAAGCGCATTCATATACTCACGCACGGACAACGAAGACCACAACACTATCACTCCGATTGCAAGAATGCACAACGGAAACTATGAGCTTGACCTTGTGCTCAGGAACAACATAACCACTGAAGAACATCCGCTCGGTGTTTTTCATCCTCATGCACATCTCCATCACATCAAAAAGGAGAACATCGGTCTTATCGAAGTGATGGGTCTTGCAGTGCTCCCGGCCAGGCTTAAAAAAGAGATTTCAGATCTGGGAACGGCTCTCGTGCAGAGAAAGAATTTTTCAATGGATCCAGACCTTGGAAAGCACTACCAGTGGGTACAGGAGTTCATACCGAGGCACCCGAAAATCACCAGGGAAAACGTCGGCTCAATATTGAAAGAAGAAATCGGTCAGGTTTTCGTAAAGGTACTTGAAGATGCCGGTGTCTACAAGCGCACGCCGGAAGGAAAAGAAGCCTTCATGAAATTCATAAGGACTTTTTCTTAATTAAAAAAACACATATAGAACAGGAGAATAAAATGTCAAAACTGGACATACCGTCAGATTACAAGGCAATACTCAGCGAAAAGGAAACCGAAACGGCAATCGTCATGCTGAAGAATTTTTTCCAGACTTCGCTTTCAACCGAGCTTAACCTTACGCGTGTCACCGCTCCGCTTTTCGTCAAGTCAGGCACAGGAATCAACGATGACCTGAACGGGGTTGAGCGTCCCGTAAAATTCCCGGTAAAGGACATGGGCGAGCAGAACATGGAAATCGTACATTCGCTTGCAAAATGGAAGCGCCTCAAGGTAAGCGAAATGGGGCTCAAACCAGGTTTCGGAATCTACACCGACATGAACGCAATCCGCGCGGACGAAGAGCTTGACAACATACATTCGCTTTACGTTGACCAGTGGGACTGGGAAATGGCCATCAAGCCTGAAAACCGCACTGTATCATATCTCAAGGGCGTGGTCGAAAAACTTTTCCGCACTTTGAAAAGGGCAGAATTCTTCATCTATGACCGCTACCCGGAAATAAAGCCGGTGCTTCCGGAATCCATCACATTCCTTTATGCGGATGACCTTCAGAAGGAATTCCCGGACAAGACACCGAAAGAAAGGGAATACGAGGCATGCAAAAAATACGGCGTGGTATTCATAATCGGAATCGGAGGAAAGCTTCCTGACGGCACCATATGGGACGGACGCGCACCTGACTACGATGACTGGATTACAATGAACGAAGACGGACGCAGGGGACTCAACGGAGATCTCATGGTCTGGAACCCGGTTCTGAACAATGCGCTTGAGCTTTCTTCAATGGGAGTGAGAGTTTCACCTTCAAGCGTCATTGAACAGCTTTCAGAGCGCGGATGCACGGAACGCAAGGATCTTCCTTTCCACAAAAAGCTGATTGCAGGAGAGCTTGCACAGACATTGGGAGGCGGAATCGGACAGTCAAGGCTCTGCATGTACCTTCTCCGCAAGTGCCACATCGGTGAAGTACAGGTAAGCATCTGGCCGGACGACATGATCTACAAGTGCAGGAACTCAGGCGTACCGCTTCTTTAATCACGGAGATGCAGGAGGGGCATATCATGGAACCGAATCCGACACAAATCAGCATGGAACTTTCTTCAATACTCAAGGAGCTTCCTACCTTTGAAAAAAGGGGGATAACGGAGCTTTCCGTGCATGACAAAAAGATTTCCGGAGACAAAAACGCACTCCTGAACCTTTGCCGCCAGATTCAAAAAGATGCCCCTTCTCTTTTCGTGAGCCTGAAAACAGAAGCATCCGCACTGGACAGGAACATTATAGGAGAGCTTGAAAAAATCTACTGTTCGCTTGAAATACCGCTTGTAGGGACTGAAAAAGGCGATGCCCTGCTTTTGGACAAAAAGCTCTATTCATCAAAGGCGGACATGCTGAACCGATCGAACATTGTCTTCGGATTCGACCTTGAATACGGCATGAAAAAAGGCGACAGCTTCAAGTCATTCAAGGACAGGCTTGATTTTGCAGTTTCGCTTTACCCGAACCACATAGATTTTTCCCAGCTTGAGGACAGCACGGTCAAAGCAAAGCCGAGCGGAATCTACTCTTCAAAGGACATTGATTTTTCGTCTTCCATTGCATTCGCGTGCAAAACTTTCTATTCAGCAGGCCGTGCGGTTCCATGGTTCAATTCGCTTGTCAAGGCGCTTAAAATTTCACCTTCCGCTTTTTTTGCAGATTTCGGTGAATGGCAGATCTGCAACAACTGCTCGAAAAAGACAGGTTTTTCCCCGGATGAAGCGGATCATGCGGACATTGAAAAGATGCAGCTCGTGTTCATTAAGGAAAAGCTTGAGGAAAAGCGCAGGATGATGCTCTATGATGCAGTAAGCGACATAGTCAGGCTCAACGGTGCTTTCAGCAGGGTTGCGGCGGAAGGAGAAGAGAGCACTGTGGAAACCTCATACAATCCAGACGACCTTCTTTCACCTTTTGCATCGGACATTCCTGCATTCTGCGACGGAGTGACAATGGAACCATGCAAGGTAAGGGTTTTCGAAGGCGAAGATTCACCGGACTACAGAATACTCACGTAAAAAACCGGAAATAACCGGACATTTAAGACTATAACAATAATTTCTTGCTTAAAATGTAACACGAACGTAAAAAAATTCATTATACTTTCAACGAGGCTTGAGAATATCGGCCCTTGAATAACGGACTTAACTATTTGGAGGTTCAACCATGAAAAAAATAGCAAAAACCATAACCGGCGTACTGGCTGTTGCGGCTCTTTCATTCGGAATAGTCGCTCTGTCATGCAGATTCAGCAGAGGTTCGGCAAACGTTGCGTTCGCACAGTCAACCACGCAGAACCCCGAAAATCAGGTTTCAATACCGGGCGACTCACTTTCTGTCGTTCAGGCGCTTCAGACTACTTTCCGCTCGATAAGCAGCTCGGTTCTTCCGGCGGTCGTTGAAGTCGACGTTACGACCAAGACAAAATCACAGTCATACAATCCTTTCAAGGATCTTCCGTTTTTCTTCGGAATGCCGGATGATGACGAGGACGAAAGGGAATATGAATCATCTGCCCTTGGTTCCGGCGTAATAGTAAGGAAGACAGGGAACACCGTGTACGTACTCACGAACAACCACGTAACCGAAAATTCAACAAAAATCAAAATCAAGCTGAATGACGAAAGGGAATTCACAGGCACTTTGGTCGGAAGCGACGAGAGGATTGACATCGCATTGGTCTCATTCAAGACGGACGACAAGGACATAACGGTTGCAAAGCTCGGTGACAGCGATTCAGTGCAGCAGGGAGACATAGTTCTTGCGCTCGGAAGCCCGCTCGGATATTTTGCGTCAGTAACACAGGGCATCGTTTCAGCGACAGGACGTGACGGCGGCGGAATCGGATCAATCTCGGACTTTATCCAGACAGACGCTGCAATCAACCAGGGAAACTCAGGCGGTCCTCTCGTGAACATCTACGGTGAGATAATCGGAATCAACACATGGATAGCCTCATCTTCAGGCGGAAGCCAGGGTCTCGGATTCTCCATCCCGATCAACAACATCAAGACTGCAATCGACCAGTTCATAAGCGACGGAAAGGTTTCATACGGATGGCTCGGCGTAAGTCTCCTTGACGTGGACCAGGACTACAAGGAAGAGCTTGGTATCGGAAAAAACACCAACGGAGCACTCGTTGCAGAAGTGTTCATCGACAGCCCGGCAATGAAAGGCGGAATGCAGGCTGGTGATTTCATAGTAGCACTCAACGGAAAGGCCATGAAAGATTCAAGCCAGCTCGTGCGCGAAGTGGGAAGCATACAGTCAGGAAAGACAGCGACAATCACAGTGCAGCGCGGAAACAACAAGATTGACCTCAGCGTAAAGATGGACGAAAGGAACAATGACATCGCATCGGACAACGGAAAGCTCTGGCCGGGATTCATTGCGTCACCTCTTACCGATGAAATCCGCAAGGAAATGAAGATTGATGACAAGATCAAGGGCGTAGTGGTTTCAAGCCTTCAGGCAAAGACACCGGCTGCTTCCCTCAGGCTCCAGAAAGGCGACATAATCACCGCGGTAAACGACAAGAAGATTTCTTCAGTGCAGGAGTTCTACGAAGCACTCAACACGGTAGGAAAAACTGAAATCTGGTTCGACATTTATTCAGACGGCCACACTGTCAGCACCGGACGCTACAAGCTTCAGAACTAAAAAAAAACTTCTGTAATCCTGTAACCTTTTCTTCATGAAAAAGTTATGTTTATAGAAGCACAGAACAAGAAACACTTTTTTGTTTTTGCCGGCAAGTTTTGGCGGCAAACTTCATAGAAAACTCCTTTTTGCAGGCCCTGCGGACTCCTAACCGCGGGGTTTGTTTTTGACGGCAATTATGGTACAATCGAAATATGAAATTTTTTAAGCGCGTAGTTCTATCAGTTTTGTTCATGCAGATTTCCATGGTCCACGCCCAGACGAATTATGTACTGGAAAACGAAACCGGAAAAGTCAGCATAATGACGATGGCAAACGGATTCACTGTTTTCGTAAAGGAAGATCCTTCATCTGCAATGATCCATGCGGAATTTTTGTGCAAGGCAGGATACTCTTCGCAGACCCCCTCAACGGCAGGATTTTTTCCGCTTTATACGCGCCTTTTTTCAACGACAAAAAGAAAGTCCGGTGCAGAGCCTTTTTCAACTGTGGCCTTGACTTCTTCATGCAATGCAGACAGCTCGACATTCACCGCAGACGTTACCGACGGAGCTTTTGAAAATCTGGTCAAGGATTTCGCTTACTGCGCACAGAATCCTTCGTTCGATGAAAAGACCGTAATGAATCAGTATGCGGCGATGAAAAAAGAATCAGAAGAATATGCATCAGGATCCACAGGTTTTATAAACGGAACCATAGATTCCAAAATATATGCGGACGCGCCATGGAAAACGGAATCGGGAATCTACCCCGCTCTTTTTTCTGGATACAAGGCGGCGGAAATACGCACAATACTGAACGACATTTCGCTGCGCTGGTACACTCCCGACAACTGCGCGCTTTTTGTCACTGGAAACATAACGCCCGAAAAAGCATACGGAACGGCACTTAAATATTTCGGAAAATGGACCGGAAAATCAGACGTTGACAGGACAAGCGATGCATTCAAAAAAAATCAGATACCTACACAGAGAAAATTCGTGCTGGTGGACAAGGATTTTTCAAAAGAACTCACGCAGATCGTCGTTGAGTTCACAAGCCTTTCGACGGCACAGGCAGACATACTGAACAGCTCTTTCAACTCAGTGCTTTCACCGTACAAGTCACTCATGCTCGAAAACCCGGAAGTGTCGGTGCGCTCAAGGGATTACCTTGCCTCTGCATCAATACAGCGCGGAAAATCATCAAGGCTCATGCTTCAGGCGCTCATGGAAGAACCATATTCATTCGTCACGGATGAAAGCATACAAAAACCCAACAAGAGGATAACCCCGGCAAATCAGGCGGAATCTTTCATTGAAACTGCAAAGAAAGCGGCCGAACTTTCACGTGCGAATTTCCTTACGGCACAAAAATCAACTGCGGCGAACTACATGAAAAAAATCGGGAATTCAGTAGGTGCAATGCAGCTCATAGCGGACTGGTGGGCAATGGACTCAACGCTGAAAGACGGAAACTATTACCAGAGATTCCTTACCCTGCCGTCTTCAGTGGAATCCGTTGACGAAGAATCCATTTACAACGCAGTGAAAAACGAAGATCCTTTCGTGTTCGTGCTGATTCACCCGGACATATACAAATCATGCAAGGCATCGTTCGACAGAAACGGATATGAGATGGTCACTAAAAGCAGCGGTTCGTGGTACCACAACGAAATTGCAGTGGCCCAGGCACTTAAAAACGAAAAGGACGCAAAAATAAAAAAAGAATCCATAGAGCTTGGCGGTGAAGACAAAGAAACACTTTCACCTGCCGCGAATTTCTATTATCAGAACAGCATACAGTTCAGCGACACAGTGCTTGACAACGGCATTCCACTGCTCGTAAAACAGTCACCGAACACACAGACGGTCGCAATATCCCTTGCAATTTCAGGAGGAGAAGCTGCGTCACCGAAAAACCAGAATCTGCTCAGGACAGTCCTTGTAAACGCATATGCAAGAAATCTTCAGGACGGATTTACCGCAATGAAAGCAAGCGGACAGATTGCAGGAGAAACGGACATAAAGGCAAAGACCGGGCAAACGGTTTCATATGTCACGGTGGAATGCGTAAAGACTGATTTTTCAAGCGTGATGACCGCAATGATAAACGCACTTGTCTACGGGGACATTTCAGCATCGAACGCAGACAGGCTTGTGAACGAGCAGGCTTCGCAGTGGAATTCAAAGATGATGATCCTTGACAATCAAATGGAATACGACACGCTAAAATACCTTTACAGGGGCAGCATCTATGAAAGAATATATGATCAGGACGCAAAGATTCTTTCAGGAACGACGATCACATCGATAAACCAGGCATACACGGAATTCCTCGACGCATCGCTCTACTCCTTCATAATCACGGGTGACACAGATTTGGAGACAGCAAGAAAAACAGCAGAGCAGACATTCGGAATATTAAAGGAACAGACGCAGAGAAAACAGAACTCTCTTTCAATACCGGTTCCGTCATTCAAAGCAAGCTCAAGAACCGTGAAGCTCCATCATCTTTATACGAGCACTCTCACAAAGGAACAGGCAGGAACAGGAGTCCCGATCCTCATCCCCACATCGGATTTTTATGATCCGGTACAGTATTATTTTACGGCACCTGATGAAAACCATGAAACGAACATCTACAACTCACTGCTTCTCGAACTTAAAGACAGGATACAGGCATATCTTCCCGAAAACACGACATGCTCGGTCATGCAGGCAACGAATTTCCTGAAGCTTTCCAGTATAAGCGTAAACGGAATCCTCCATACCGACGCTTTTCTTTCAGCATACAAAAGGGCACGCCGGGAGCTTCTTTCTGACCTTGAGCTGGATGACGGAAAACTTGTTGACCGCATGAAGCAGCTTTGGATTTCAAAGACAATGATTCTGACGCAGACGAATTCAGGCACTCTTGAGCTGATCCAAAAAGGAATGGAGCTGAATCTTCCGTACCAGTATCTTGAAGATTATCTTTCGATGGAACTTTCAGGGCAGAACGATTTTATTGACGTCATGAAAAAATATTTCCCGGAAAAACCGCTTCTTTCAGTTACATCGGCAGATTCAAAAAAGTGACGGAATCTTACTGATATATAAGGCTGTCCATAATTATGTCATGGGCATCGGAAACGGCATCAACGCATTCATCAATCTGGCATGAAAAACAGATTCCGAGAAGATAAACCGATGCATACTCTCTTTTGCATGCGTCCATGAATCTTTCGGCGTATATGTCGTAAAAGCCCATCCCATGACCAAGCCTTCTCCCGGATTCCGAAAACGACACGCCCGGAACTATCCAGAATATTTTTTTCCCGGAAAGCATGTTTTTTTCAAGAACCGGCAAATCTTCACAAGGCTCCTGTATTCCCCAGCGGCCTTTTTCAAGCTGCTTTTCCAGAGGAAGGTCATTTGACATAAGGTGGAATTCCATGATCCTCCCTGTTTTTTTTGTGCGCGGAAGACAAAGCATTTTTTCTTTCAAAAGAGCGTCTTTTGAAACGGCAATTGGATCGGCTTCATCTTCCGTTGCCATGTATGAAAGCACGATGTCTGCATTTTTATATTCATCCATTGAAATGATCCTAGAGCAGATTTTTTCTGATGCGGATTTTTTTTCATCCGGCGCAAGGGATGAGACAAGGGAAGCAATCCGTTTTCTGATTTCTTTTTTTTCCATAAAAATTCCTTCCGTTTTTTTCCTTAACCGACTATAATTAAATCATGAAAGACTCTTTTGCCCAAGTACAAACAGATGAAAACAACCCGAAATTTTTGCAATGCGTGGCCCGCGAAAATTCATTATATCACCGCGGTAACGGAATCCGCTCGGAATTTGAAAGGGACTATACGAGAATCCTGCACTGCGAGTCATACAGAAGGCTCAAGCACAAGACACAGGTGTTTTTTGCACCGCACAACGACCACGTATGCACAAGGATGGAACATGTCGGTCATGTTGCAAGCGTAAGCCGTACAATCGCCAAGTATCTGGGACTGAATCAGGAACTTACGGAAGCAATCGCTCTCGGCCATGACATAGGACACGCACCGTTCGGTCATACAGGAGAAGACATATTGAACGGCCTTATGATCCAAAAAGACGGATTGAACGCACCAAAGAAATTCTGGCATGAGCGGAACTCACTTTTTTTTGCCGACTACATAGACACATTGCAGGACCCGGACGGAAACGAAAAGAACCTGGATTTGACTTACGCCGTTAGGGACGGACTTATCTGCCACTGCGGAGAGATTGACCAGCAGGGAATCATGCCGCGTAACGAAGCGATGAACCTCTACAACATAAAGCGCCCCGGAATGACGGAACCTTTCACATGGGAAGGATGCGTGGTAAAAGTGAGCGACAAAATCGCTTTTTTGGGACGTGACCTTGAAGATGCAGGACGCTACGGAATCATGGACGAAACAACGTCAAGGCAGCTCAGGGAAATTGTTGCAGGAACCTTGGGCTTCGACGGAAAAAAGAATTCGCCGCATGTCACTAGCGCAGGAATTTTCAGAAGCGGAAAAGCAGTGAACACCACGACCTTGATCAATGACCTCATAGTTGACCTTTGTGAGCAGAGCAGCCCGGAAAAAGGACTTTTTTTCAGCAGCGCATATTTCAATTTCGTAAAGGAGCTTAAAAGATTTTCGTTCGCAACGATATACAACAACTGGCGGCTTCAGAAATTCCAAAAATATGCTGAAACGGTACTCAGGACGATTTACGAAAC